>CAZGGB010000061.1:0-17766 GCA_964525115.1 uncultured Sangeribacter sp.
ATAGTTTTCTCTTTCCTATTTTGTTTGCAACGATATGTTTTCCCATATCTTCTCTTGATCCTACCTGCCATAACACGGACTGTATTTGTCTTCGCTATTGGTAACGCAACAATATCACCAGGCTCCATTTCTAATAGAGTTTGTTTCACAGATACAAAAGGAAGGTAATCATTGTCAGGTATGATCCTCTTTTTTATATTCTCTTTGCAAAGGTCGATTTCATCTTTCATTTCATTTTCCATAATATTATTTTTTTTGGTTTTGTTTTCTATATTGTATCACTGCACACTCTATCGCATAGTCTAATGCGTGAAGCATTGCTTCTTCATAATTTTTGCAAAGTTCATACGACCAACCTATAGGTGATATGTCCTCAAGATAGAAGATAGAGTAACCGTAGCAAATCTCTCCTTCAGTATTTTTCTGAGGATTTATAACTATAAGAATCTTCATTGTATCCCTCAACCATCGGTGGGCATCATCCTGTGTTGGAGCTGACAGAGTGAATGGGTGTGCATTGTAATTGCCTTCTTTGTTTGCACAGAATGGAAACCGCCCGGTTTCGGAGTATTCATACGAACACCAGCATGGCAAGTCAAAACCTAATCTTTTCAGACGGTTGCTTTGTTCATATGTACATAAAGTTTCTTTGGTCATAACTTTACATTTTTTAATAGAATATCTTGGTTTTTACCCTGATATTCACTAATTTTGTAGGTCTTTACTATACTTGCGTATCAATAATTTCAAATTGGTACCGCAAAGATAGTGATAATAACTATTAAAAACTAATAATATTATAATATTTAACAATATTTAACATGAATGATAGGATAGATCGAATAAATATTCTTATTAAATACCTTGGAATTACAAAGAATTCTTTAGCTCTTTCAAGTGGATTAGGACCTTCCAATTTGAATAAAATGTTAGGCGGTGAACATAGCATTACAGATAAGACTCTTCATAAAATTTGTGATGCTTATCCTCAAATAAATGTCGAGTGGCTTAAAACAGGAGAAGGTGAAATGATTATTAATAATTCCAATATGCAACAGAATAATAATACAGGTAATACTATGATGGCTAATTCAAGTCATCACCTAAGTCAAGGTAATAACTCAGAAGAAATATTTGAGAAATTTATTTCAGGACTAAAATCACAAGCTGTTTTAACTGAGCGATCAATGGATCAAACAGACAAAGCTTTGGAAATGATGAATAGGTTGATAACAATATTAGAAGATAATAATCAAAAGTATAAATAAATGGCTACCTTTTTTGACACAGTTAAGCCAGTATTAAAATATGGATGGTGTTCCTTAAAAATAACATTTATTTGCTTTAGGTGCCTATTGTGGAGCTTTTTCTTCTTTGTGCTTTTCTGCAATTCTGATTTTTTTCGAGACACTCATCTAGATTTAGTATGGCTTTTACTGGTATTAATATTACTACCTTTAACGGTTTTATTGATTTTCAGACAATTTGTATCAGACATCCGAGTATTGCGCAAAAAGTATGCAAAAAATCTTTTCTATCGTTCTATGAATGAATTGAATTTTGAAAAAGAAAAAATACTTATCGACTCTAATAGACTTTACACGCAAGTTGCGGAAAAGGAAATATTTTGGAATACTTCTACTGGAGAAGAATATAAAAATCTGGACAATTATTTGCATTCTTTTTTGGATAGACGGGACAATCATGCAAAAGAGATGAAGAAGACTTTCACAAAAAGAGGAATGAAATCTTTAATTTTGTCTGCCAGAAATGGAACTCATTCGATTAGGTTCTGGGATTCTGCGAATCAAATATCGTTAGATTATGAAACACCTATCCCGATTCATTTTATCGAATGTTTTTCAATAACTACAAATACTTCAATTATAAGGGGTAATTCAATAAAAAAAATAGAAACGAGATATACGGGTTATTCTTACCCATTTTTACTCGGTTTAAGAAATAATAGAGGTAAAGGAAAAACAACATATAGAACGATTCAACAACCAGATATCTTGGTTAAAGACTATTCTGTCAACATTATCATTTCAAGTCCAAATCACCAGATTAGAAGAATGATAATAAGAAACAATCAAAATTTGGTGGATAGAATAACTTGCGATTTAAGAAATTTAGGAATCAAACAAATTTATCAATAATATGAAACGCAAAAAATATCTTAAATTATTATCACTCTTAGTAGTGATGTCAACTCTAATTTTCCTTGGCTGTTCTTCCAATGATGATGAACCGGATAACAGTGGTCTAACCACAGATTCTTTATCGTCTATTCCGTACCGCGATTTGTCTGGGACTTGGCTAATAGAAAGTTTAAAAGAATCAGATTCGGGAAAAGTGATAAATATTAACAAGACTGTGACAATAAACAAGTTTGAACCGGTTCAATCTTCAGATAATATCATTTCATCAATCAGCAATAATCTTCAAACATGGGCTCATAATTACGATGATCTTGTTTCTTACTCTTTTGACGATGAAGAGAAAACCAGTTTTGCTACTGTAGCTTTTGTTAAAGATGAGAACAAGACCCTTAATTCTTCAGCTGTATTTTCTATTGCATTCTCTGTAACTACCAAGCAATCTGATCTTTTGCTAATAGAAAGTTTCGTACTTTCAAGTTTTAACATTTCAGAAAAAGGAATGGTGGCAAAAGTTTCATCTTATGCTCATGCATATGATGGGACTGTTACTTCATACGTTGGAGCCATAACCATGAAGAAGATTTAAAGGAACTAAAGGTAGAACTTATTCTCGAATTTAATAATTCTGTATTAAGAATAAATATTAGAACACCATGAAAAAACTAACTGTCATATTTTTTACCCTTTTGGTATGTTTCGTAGCTAATGCTCAGTCTCAATCAGACTCCATCAAAGAAGCTTACTCCAAACTTCAGGATCTCGAAAGTCGCATTACCCTTCAGGATGCTCAGATCGCCAAACTTCTCCAGCAAGTCGATGAAGTGACCAAACAAAATCTCGCCCTGAAGAAAAACCTCAATCTTTCTCCCACTATCGCAACAGCGAAAGCTGGCTCTTTAATGGAGTATAGGATAATAGAAGTGACAGGAGATCCAGAAACCAAGGAAGTTCATCTGGTTATGATTGCTGACAATATTTCAGGAGAAGAAAAATTCCTTCGCTATGGTAATTATGAAATAATAGATGATCAAGGACATGGTTTTGAAAATACTCTTAGCGAAACTCGAAGCATTTTTAAAATAGAAGGAGTAATAGGTCAGTTGTTAGGTCACTCAATCAATCACCAGCCGAACGCACCTTATACTATAGATATCTATCTTAACGGCTGCAATCCAGACATTCAGTATATCAAATATATTGGTCTCGATATCACAGATGGACCAAAACATAACCCCATTAAATTCGAGAATCTCCCCATCAAGTGGAATAATTGATTAAGACAAAATAGAAAAAATAAGAAACCTCAATCCAATATTGGGGTTGCTTCTTTCATAATTATTCGTATAATTGGATTTTTTATACAAAAAAATCATTAAGTGTACGGGATTTTTTCGAGAAAATTTGTTTTTTTATAAAAAAAATAGTAATTTTGTAAGATACATATGCATATGAACGCATAGGTATTATTGACTTAGGGAAGATTATGATATTTACATTAAGTGAAGAAGCACGCAAGGTTAGCGAAAGCATTGTTGGATTACCTTGTGAAAAAATAATGAGCACTCCTATTAGGAAGTTTGTAGAAGAGAAGAAAAGCATAAGCAAATCGAGGTTTCGCCAGATAAAACCTCGTGGTTCTCTATATCTCCAACTTGGCAGGAAGGCTTCTATTGGAAAGTATAAGAAAGTAATAGAAAACTTCTAATCATAATGTTTGAACCGACTTTACAGTCATTATATGATGACTATCTTGATAGTCTCAAGCCTTTGATAGCAGAATATGAGTCTCAAGAAGAAGATATAGTCCCATCTTTAATTGAGAATCTTCCTTTTATGTTTGATCGGATTGTATCCTTTTCTAAAAACCATAAGGAAGAAGAAAAAGAAGAGGCCAAAAAGCTCTTAAAGCAGACAATTTCTGATGTTAGGGTTTGCTTAATTGGTAGTATGATGGAAAAAATGGCTAAATTTAATAAGGAATATCCAACATCAGTTTTGTTGTCACTTAAAAATGGTCAGTTTTATCATGAATATAAAAAACTTGAGAATCGAGTAAGAGAGTGTAAGGATTCCGACCAAGAACAAGCTTACTCTTTGTTAAAAGAGATAATGAGAAAGATTGAGGAAGTGCATGATTCGTCGATGATTGTAAATCTTATTCGTGATAATCGAAGGACTTTTATATTTAAGTGTGTTGTTACAATTTTAGTTGCCATTTTTGTTAATTGGATGATCCTTAAATTATTTTAATATATGGCAACAAAAAAAGAAGTTCAAGATAAATACGATAATCTTATAAATTCATACCATAACTTTAAGCCAATTTTAGCTTCCCTATACACACTAAATGGAAATACATACGTTGAAGGAGTAGCCAACGAAATTCGGGCTTTAAATGACCATATAGCACGTTGTTATAGAAAAGGAATAACCATTAATCATGCTTATGAGGAGATATGCAAGGCGGAAGGTCATCTTAAACGCCTAATTTTTGATAGTTTCAAGCAGCTTAACATAATCTTCCACGATTTTACAGAAGATTATGAAAACAAGTATTTCGGAGAACATTGGATTATGCTTGATAATGGTATGTTCTGGAATAACTATACTCTATATAGAAAAGAGGCAATTTCTTTTGTGGATAAAGCAAAAAATAATGAATCTAAAGATTTTAATCTTGCGTTTAATTATTATCAAAGTGCTTATATAAATCAAAAACAAGTATTCGATCTTATCAATAATTACGAAAAATTCTTAGTAAAGGGTACTTTAGACAAATTTTTAAATCTCTTCTCATCAAATAAGAAATGGATGTTAGTAACTTTTGTTTTGGCAGTAGTTCCTGCTCTTATTTGGGAATTCATTCGGAACGCTGATAATCTATTTAATGTTTGTTGGAAATGGTTGGTTGAATTGATACATAGTTTGGGTAACTTTCTGGTGCATTTGTAAATTAGTCTCAATTTCCCTTCTTTTACTTTATCTTAAAAGCATCCAAGGAAGTAGTGTAATCTGGAGACTTCATGGCGCGTTTGATAGCGTGAGAGAATTTGACGCTTTTTCCCTTTTCGTCTTTCTGAGGATATTGCTGGGCTGCGAGCATTATTGTATCTGCACCTAACCGACGGTTGATCTCGTCCATCGCTTCGGATATCGATCTATACTTCTGACTCTTGTTTGAGTCGAAATAAAAAAGGTCTGGCTGGATCACTATTCCTGAAGAAATATCTGATACCATTACTCCTGCTCTTTTATAATGTATGCCTGGTTTGAAGATTTTGTCAAGAACTTGTAGTGCAACTGTCACAAGTTCTGTGGTGGTAAACGTCGGAGTTGAGAAATAAAAACAAGCACTATTCGAGTAGTAGGGAAGATCCTCCCGGAAATAGTTTGCTTGTACAAATACCATCAAGCTGCCACATGATGACTTTTGTTTCCTTAGCTTGGCAGCGCATCTGGCAGCATAGTTGGCTACGTGCGGTCGGATCTCTTCAATTTTGGTAAGCATGTCTGGAAAGCTTCGGCTCGTCATTATGCTCTGCTTGGTGCGTCCCTCCATCTCGTCAATACCAACAACACTGTAACCATTCAACTCAAGCCATGTTCTCTCAGCTGGCAAATGATATTTATTCTTTACCCAGGCTCTTGACTTCTTCGAAAATTCCCATGCTGTGGTAGTACCCGACATAGCCAAACTTTTCCCTATTCGTCTACCAATGCCCCAAACATCGCATACGTCGAAATCTCTTAGAGCTTTCATCCGTTGCTCATCAGTCCGGATGAAGCAACATTTATTATAACCATGATATTTCTTAGCATATTTGCTCGCTACCTTTGCCAACGTCTTTGTTTTGGCAATACCTATACTTACAGGGATTCCTGTCCATTTCCTGATTTTATCAGCCAATTTCTCTCCCCATTGTTTCAGCATAGATTCATCCATTCCTTGCAAATCGAGGAATGCTTCATCGATGGAGTATTGGTGGACATTGGGTGCATCTTCCCGAAGGATTGCCATTACCCTTGCCGAAAGATCTCCATACAATTTATAGTTGGAAGAGAAAGCTGTGATTCCTGAATTGGGATATTGCTCAAGCATCTGGTAGTAGGGGAGTCCCATCTTTATCCCCATAGCCTTTGCTTCTCTGGATCTGGCTACGACGCATCCGTCGTTGTTGCTCAGCACAACGACTGGTTTCCCGTTCAAGTCGGGACGAAAAACGCGTTCACAGCTACAAAAGAAGTTATCGCAATCTACCAGTGCCCACATAAGTCAGTGTTTAGAGTTTCAAAGTTATAAGAAAATCACCATATACGCAATCAATACTGTATTTTTAACAGTCCCGTTCTATATATGTCGCTATTATTTATTAACTTTGTAGTATGAAAGAATTGGAAATATATAGCGGAAGTTTTGAAAGTATATTGGAACTCCCTTATGCCGATCAAGGTATAAGAGCCGGATTTCCTTCTCCAGCTCAAGACTACATGGATAAAAGTCTCGACTTCAATAAGGAATTGATTCAACATCCATCAGCTACTTTTTATGCAAAGGTTGTTGGTCTTTCTATGATCAATGCAGGAATCTCTGAAGGAGACATCATAGTTATTGATAGATCTCTCGATCCTCGCCAGAACGATATCGTTGTGGCTTTCGTCAATGGTGAGTTCACTATGAAGTATCTGGATCTCTCGCATCAAAACGAAGGGGAGATTTGGCTTCGTCCCGGCAATGAAGAATTCCCATCGTTCTGCATAACTCCAGACGATGAACTCACCATCTGGGGAGTAGTAAGCAAAGTAATCAAAAACTTCCGGTAGCTGAAATAATTATTTATAAGCTATCTTACTTTATGATTTTATGACTATGTGAGTATAATATTTTTCATATAGTCATTTTTGTTTTAAGTAATACAGTCAATAAAAATTACTTTTCATATACCCATATAGTAATATAATAATATTGCAATAAATTCTATTGATAAAGTTATTTAGATGCGTGATATTAGGCATCTTCAATTTTGGCATTTCTATGATAACCCTGCCGAATAAATGGATCAATAAAGATAAGCTCTCTATACCATTCGCCTTCTGCATTCTTTTTATTTTGCATTCTAAAGTGACCTCTTACTGGTATATCATTGTCATTTATAATCTTTTTGAACCATTTTGAATCCATTACAATGACTTCTTGTCCTATTTGATTAATCACTTTTTTCTTTTCTACATATTCTAATGGTGTCCCTTCAATTTCAGTAAAGGTGCCCTGTGGAATAATTATTGTTTCCACTTTTATATACTTCTTGACAGCTAAATACACAGCAATAAAACGAAGCCTCATGCCAATTTCATTGATTCGATCTTTTATTGAACCTGCCAATATTTTATCATCATTGAGAATAGAGTTTGTAATTAAAAGTTGTCGCTGTCCATCAACAAATTTGTATGCAGCTGAAAAATGAAACATACTATAGTTGTTGTGTTCATTAAAAAACCAAGCATTTAATTCATTGCCGCCGAACCCAAATACTAATGTTTCATTCTTACTTATTATAAGAATCCCACACTCGTTTGTTTTACTAAATTCTTCAAACAAATCAGGCATAATTTTGTCGAAAGCAGGTGCGCTTTTCTCCATTACTCTTTTAAAAGAAGGCATAACCAATTCAGGTAATCCCCATTCTGGCTTTCGAGTACGTACGACTTTCAAATAGTTTAGGTCTTCGTTCAGTATATTATAATTTTCTAAATTACTGGGCTCTATTATCGTTAGTCCTTCGTGAAACTCAGGAGTTTCAGGATTGAGCAACCATGTGATGACTGGACGTTTCTTTATTACCATTTTCCCTTTTTGTTAAGCATTCTATTTATGTATTTGGTCATTGACCTTATTGTACCTAATCTTGGACATAAGAACTCAATGAAAATACAAATTTAATCATAATATTGTAGATTTTGGGGTATTATTAGATTTATTTTTCTTATCTTTGCATCATGGAAGCAGAAAACGAAATAATACTATATCAGCCCGACTCCACAATTCGGTTGGAAGTTAAGGTTGAAAATGAAACTGTATGGCTGACTCAACAGCAAATGGCTGAACTATTCCAAGCTACCAAGCAAAATATCAGTCTGCATATAAGAAATATCTACAAGGAAGGAGAATTAGAAGAAAAGGCAACTGTCAAGGAATACTTGACAGTTCAAAAAGAGGGTAAGCGCAATGTCCAACGTAAGATTTCCTATTATAACCTTGATGTCATCATATCAGTTGGTTATCGAGTAAAGTCGTTGCAAGGTACAAGATTTCGCCAATGGGCTAATAATATATTGAGAGAATATCTACTTCGTGGCTATTCGGTTAATCAACGAATGATCCAGCTGGAGGATAAGATAGATCGTAGGTTTTCGGAATATGATCAGCATTTTCGTGAACTGGATGGAAAAGTGGATTTCTTTGTGCATTCTTCGCTTCCTCAAAAAGAAGGTATACTCTTTGATGGTCGGATATTCGATGCATATGTCTTCATCTGTGATCTAATCGAAAGCGCTAAGAAAAGAATTATTCTTATCGACAATTATGCTGACTATTCGGTTCTCCAGCAACTTGATAAACGTGCTCCGGGCGTGTCAGCTCTGATATTTACTTCAGATAAGAATGAAGCAATCAAGATTGACTTAAAACGCCATAATAAGCAATATCCTCCTATTGATTTAAAAATATACAATAAGGCTCACGATCGCTTCCTGATAATCGACAATACCATCTATCATATAGGTGCTTCTCTGAAGGATCTCGGCAAGAAGCTGTTCGGGTTCTCCCGGATGGAGGAGATGACAGCCGATGAGCTGCTTTCACGCCTTAAATCAAAAGCATAAATTTTGTGTATACAAATTTGATACACGCCTTTAAATTTTCTCCCTTATCGTTTTAAGAATCAATAAAATGACTTTGTAGGGTATTAATCCTGTGCGAATCACTGAAGAAGGCTGACAATCGTCAGCCTTTAATTTTATGTGTAATGTGGTTTATTTTCGTCCGAATTCTATTCCTCTGTTAACGAGCTTTTGATAGAACAGGAATTTTTTACAGAAGGAGACAGCTATAGCAATGCATAAAATAAAACCCCACCATGATTTTAGATCATTTGAATTCATAATTGCTGACGGAATATTGGCTACAGCTGCTGCAATTCCTAATATAGTCAAAGATGCCCATGCATTTCTGCTGGCTTTGTTACTTGGTTTCATCTAATATAGAATTTTGCTTGTTACCAAATAAGATACCTTCCTTAACACGTTTTCGATACGATATAAAATTGTCTAATTGGAGGTATGTAAGCAGCATCATGCCGCATAGTTCAAACCATGCTTTTCCTGAAGATGGATTTATTGCGACTTCCCATATGCACAAAGAAATTAACAATGTGCCTAAAGTCAAACAGACTCCTGAGATATTCCGATGTACTCGATTGCTTATTTTCATAAAAAAAATTTGCAGGTTTTCCTGCAAATTTACAAATTATTATTAAGACTCACAAATTTCTCAAACTATTTTTAAATCTACACTGTTCTTGAATCCGATAAAATCTTATCTGTTAGGATCTTAGAAAAGCTGATTCATAATATGATCCATTTTGGCTTTGATGCGGTCATTAGCCAGGTTGCCGATGCTGCCGAGATGGGTGTGATTGACTCCACGGTGTGGTTTGTAGGTGCCGTTTTGTACTTCCATGCCAATCTTCTTGTAAGCATCCCTGAATGGCATTCCTTCGAGCACAAGACGGTTGACATCTTCAACTGTGAAGATATAGTCGTATTTGCTATCATCAAGAATATTATTTTTCACTTTGATTTCTCCGAGCATATAGGATGCCATATCCAGACACTCTATTAGTTCTGTTGATGCTGGGAAAAGAATATCTTTCATAAGTTGTAGGTCGCGATTATAACCAAGTGGGAGATTTGCCGTCAGCAATGCAATCTCGTTTTGTATAGACTGCAGGCGATTGCATTTGCCTCTCATAATTTCAAAAACGTCAGGATTTTTTTTGTGAGGCATAATGCTTGAACCGGTAGTTAGTTCATCCGGGAAAGATACGAAAGCAAAGTTATTGCACATCCACATGCATACATCCATTGCAAGATGTCCTAATGTCGAAGCAACGGTTCCAATGGCAGCCGCGACAGCTCTCTCTGTCTTGCCTCTGCTCATCTGGGCTGCAACTACATTATAATGAGGATTATCGAAGTGCAATAGTTCGGTAGTCATTTCTCTATCAAGAGGGAATGAGCTTCCGTAGCCCGCAGCCGATCCGAGAGGATTCTGATTAGCTATATTGTAAGCAGCTACGACCATATTCATATCGTCGGTGAGAGCTTCAGCATAAGCGCCAAACCACAATCCAAAAGAAGATGGCATCGCAACCTGCAAATGTGTATAGCCCGGCATAAGCTTATCCTTATGTTTTTCTGATAATTCAATTAATCGATTGAAAAGATGTTGGATGCTTGCAGAAATATGTTTGAGCTCGTCTCTGAAGAATAGTTTCAAGTCTACAAGCACTTGATCATTGCGAGAGCGACCGGAATGAATTTTTTTGCCTACGTCTCCTAATCGGGCTGTAAGAAGGAACTCTACTTGAGAATGAACATCTTCGACACCTTCCTCAATAGTAAATTCTCCTCGCTCTATCTCGTCTAAAATCTGCTGGAGTGCGGGAAGAAGCATGTCAAGTTCTTCTTTGCTTATCAATCCAATTGATTGGAGCATCCTGATGTGAGCCATAGAACCCTGAACATCATATTTTGCGAGTCTGAGGTCAAGTTCTCTATCTTGACCAACTGTGAATTTCTCTATTGCTTTGTCCGGCTCGAAGCCTTTATTCCATAATTTCATAATATGTTTTGTTGGTTGTCAAATTGTCATATCGACAAAGTGATTAGATCTTTAGATTTTTTATGAGTTTAGTGTATATGTCTATAGCCTCTGAAATTTCTGACAGACACACATATTCGTCAGCTGAGTGAGATCTTGAAGACTCCCCTGGTCCCATTTTCAATGATGGTATGCCATGCATCAGTGCCATATCTGATGTAGTAGGAGATATGAATGTTTCTTTACCAAGAGATATTGCTGCTCTGACAAGAGGATGATTTTGATCAATAACCGATGCATGTACTCGCGTGGATCTTGGAGTCAGTTGACTCCATTTTACAATTTGCCTTAATAGCTCTACTGTTTCTTCATTGTTATAAGCGTCAGTAGTGCGAATATCAGCAACGTATGTGCAAGAGTCTGGTACAACATTATGTTGAGTTCCACAGTTGATCATCGTCACGCTTACTTTGATCGGCCCTAAGACATTACTTGTCTTTTCCGGAGCGAAATTTCTCAGTCGTTCAATGTCATCCATTGCTCTGTAAAGTGCGTTAATCCCTTCATTGCGAGCTGCGTGTCCGGCTTTTCCCTTTGCTATGCAATCTAACACTAAAAGACCTCTTTCTGCTATAGCCGCTTGCATTCCTGTTGGTTCTCCTACGAGAACCATTTCAGGTGTCAATCCATTTTCTGCAAGATGAGGTAAAAATGCTCTCATACCATGTTCCCCCATAACTTCCTCCGCAGCTGTGATAGCGAACAGTAGATTTACTGGAAGAGAGGTGTCATCTTTTAGAGCGAGGAAAGCCATAGCAAGTGCCACTCCTGATGCTCCTGCATCGTTACTCCCAAGACCATAGAGCTTATCTCCTTCAATGTCCGGACTAAAAGGATCTCGTGTATAAGAAGCTGCCGGCCGAACAGTATCGTGATGAGAATTGAGCATCAGAATCGGTTTTGTAGGATCGAAATTCTGAGATATCACATACACATTGTTGTGAAGTCTTTTGACCACTCCCGCTCCGTTTTCTTTTAGCCATTCTTCCCATATGTCAGCGGTGTTAGTCTCCTCTCTTGAAAAAGAAGGAGTTGAAATTAGTTTTTGTAGGAGTGAAATGTAATCCGCCATAGTTCATATTCTGCGCTATGCCTGTAATGTCTCTAAGGTCATCACATGCGAGGTCGCATTGCATTGGATAATTATCTAATGATGGTACCAGAATTATTCAGGAGATTTTCGGCTTTGCATATTCTGACTTCTTTTACACCTTTGGAAGCTGAATCAAGTGCGTTGGTAAGTTTCGGAATCATGCCTTTGGCAACGGTTCCGTTTTTTTTAAGTATGTTGAAATTCTCTTTTGTTATTAGTGGTATCACTGTTTCTTCATCATTGACATCAGCAAGAACGCCAGCTTTCTCAAAGCAATATATGAGGACAGTAGGTGCAATGCGGGAAGCTCCAATTGCAATAGCAGATGCAATTGAGTCTGCATTGCAGTTCAATAGTGTTCCGTTTCCATCATGGCAAATGGCACACAATACCGGCGTTATTCCAGCTTCAAGAAGAGTTTTTATGAGAGTGTCATTTACATCCTTAGTATCAATATCTCCTACAAAACCATAGTCTATCGGATTAGCCGGTCGACGGGTAGCTTTTATGATATTTCCGTCAGCACCTGAAAAACCAAGAGCATTGCATCCTTCTGCCTGAAGCATTGCCACAATCCTCTTATTTATGAGTCCGGCATAAGTCATAGTAACAATATCGAGGGTTGCTCGATCGGTCACACGCCTTCCTTCTATCATGGTTGTCTCTATACCCATTTCCTTGCTAAGGCGAGTGGCTTCTTTGCCTCCACCATGTACAATAATTTTGGGGCCCTCAAGATTTGAGAATAATCTGACAAAATTAGCCAGAGCAGAGGGATCGTCAATGACGTTCCCTCCAATCTTTACTACAGTGATATTTTTTATTTCCATATTTTTTAGAGGCTTTCAAGCAGTCTTTTTATTACTACCTGTGCGGAAATCTCTCTATTAGCTGCTTCCGGAATCACAATACTTCTGTCTGATTCTATCACATCGTCAGTGACAATCATATTTCTTCTCACTGGCAGACAATGCATGAAATAAGCATTGTTGGTCAAAGCCATTTTTTCAGTATCTACAGTCCAATCTCTGTCTGTTGAAAGCACTTTCCCATAGTTGGGATCAGCATATGCCGACCAGTTTTTTGCGTATATAAAGTCAGCACCTTCGAACGCTTTTCTTTGGTCATATTCAATTTTTGCACCCTTTGTAAATGCCGGATCCAATTCATACCCATGAGGATGGGTGATTACAAAGTCATATCCAGCTGCTATCATCCATTCTGCGAAGGAATTAGGAACAGCCTGAGGTAGTGCTTTAGGATGAGGTGCCCACGTCATTACCACTTTCGGGCGCTCCTTAGTTTTATATTCCTCTATAGTGATTAGGTCTGCAAAACTTTGTAGTGGATGTCTGGTTGCAGCCTCCATACTAAAGACAGGTTTACCGGAATATTTGATAAACTGAGATATTACTTTTTCCTCGTAATCATCCTTTTTGTTGGTCAATCCTGCAAAAGAACGTACACCAATTATATCGCAATAGCAACCCATTACAGGAATAGCCTCCAGAAGGTGTTCTGCTTTGTCTCCGTCCATAATAACACCTCGCTCCGTCTCAAGTTTCCAAGCCCCTTGGTTTACGTCAAGCACTATGACGTTCATTCCAAGATTCATGGCAGCTTTTTGGGTGGAAAGACGGGTGCGAAGGGAGGAATTGAAGAAAATCATTAAGAGAGTTTTGTTTCTTCCAAGACCGGTGAACGCGAATTTATCCTTTTTGATGAGGGCGGCTTCAGCAAGAGCTTTATCGAGAGCCCCTATATCTTCTACACAAGTGAATTTTTTCATGTTGACGTCATTTATTAGTTTTTATAAGGGCTTTCTTAAGTTCGGAGAGGAAAATGTCGGCATCTTTCTTTGTTAAGGTTAGGGCAGGAAGAAGTCTGACTGTCATCTTTCCTGCTCCTCCGGTAAAGATGTGGTGATCAAAAAGGAGTTTTTTACGGAGTTCTGGTCCCGTGAAACCTTCAACTTCAAATCCAATCATCAGTCCTCTTCCTCTAACATCTTGAATCTGCGGGATTTTCTTCAGTTCTTCTATAAGATATTGACCAATTTCGGCAGCATTTTCAATAAGTTTTTCATTTTCGATGATGTCAAGAACAGCTATTGCAGCAGCACAGGCAAGATGATTGCCACCGAAAGTTGTTCCAAGCATTCCCTTTTTTGCTTCAATTGAAGGAGAAATAAGGACTGCGCCCATAGGAAAGCCGTTGGCAATTCCTTTTGCACAGGTAATTATGTCGGGTTTTACGCCATGATGTTGATGAGCGAAGAATTTTCCAGAACGTCCATATCCTGACTGAATTTCGTCAAGAATGAGGAGAGTGTCATTTTTTTTGCATTCATTGGCAATGGCTTGCATAAATTCAGTGGAAGGTTCGTGGATTCCTGCCACTCCTTGGATACCTTCGATTATAACAGCTGCATATTCCTTTGAAGAAAGAGCTTTTTTAAGACAATCGAAATCATTTAAGGGAATAAAATCGACGTTTTCTGTCTTATTGAAAGGAGCTTGTATCGCAGGATTGTCGGTAGCCGCTACAGCTCCGGAAGTTCGTCCGTGGAAAGCATGCCCAAATGCCAAGATTTTACTTCTGTCTGTTGCGAAAGAAGCAAGTTTCATGGCGTTCTCGTTGGCTTCAGCTCCAGAATTACAGAGGAATAGAGCGTAGTCGTCATATCCGGAGGCTTTCCCGAGTTTTTCAGCCAGACGTTCTTGAAGAGAGTTAATGACGGAATTTGAATAGAATCCGAGGGCTGCCACCTGTTTTGAGACAGCATCTACATAGCGGGGGTGCGCATGACCAACTGAAATCACAGCATGGCCACCATAGAGGTCAAGATATTCGGTACCGTCTTCGGTGAAGACATTATTACCGGAACCCTTTATGGGTTCTATGTCATATAATGAATATACATCAAATAGTTTCATACTCTTAGAATGCTGATGGTTTGAGATGTAGCCCCATTGTCTGATCGATTCCGAGCAATATGTTCATATTCTGTACAGCTTGTCCGGAAGCTCCTTTCAGAAGATTGTCAATGGCACAAGTCACGAGAAGTTTTTTGCTATGCTTTTCGACATGAATGATAGCCTTATTTGTATTGACAGCTTGCTTGAGATCGATTGTACGATCGCTGACTATTGTGAATGGAGCATTATGGTAGAAGTCTTTGTAAAGCTGTGATGCTTCTTCTTCAGTCAAGGGGCAATCTATGGTGGTGACTGCGAAGATTCCTCGTGGAAAATCTCCACGCATCGGCACGAAATTTATTATAGCAGCATTGTCAGGCTGAAGTTTTTTCAATGAAGCTGAAATTTCAATCAGATGCTGATGTGTAAAAGGCTTGTAGACGGATATATTGTCATTTCTCCAGCTAAAATGGGTTGTAGCACCCGGTTTTACGCCTGCTCCAGTCGAGCCAGTAAGGGCAGTGATATTGATATCGCCATTTTCTGGAAGAAGATGAGCATTAGCGAGGGGAAGTAAAGAAAGTTGGAGAGCAGTAGCGAAGCATCCGGGATTAGCTACAGAGTCAGCGTTTGCTATTTTCTCGAATTGAAGTTCCGGCAAGCCATAGACGTACCCTTCAGATTCATCTCTAAAATCTTGGGCAAGGTCGATCACTTTCAGGCCTTTAGGACGTAGATTTTCTTCCCAAAATTTCTTGCTTTGGCCATGTGCAGAGCAAAGGAAAAGAATGTCGATATCTTCAAGAGGATGGGAATCAGAGAATACGAGATCGGTTTCTCCAAGGAGGCCTCCGTGAACATCTGTGATAGGTTTTCCTGCATTACTTGAAGAATGTACGAATTCAATGCTCACCTCAGGATGGTTGATGAGCAGGCGGAGGAGTTCGCCGGCAGTATAGCCGGCGCCTCCAATAATACCAATTTTTTTCACTCTGATTTTCCGTTTTTGACCTGATTGTTATGATATATCTTCATCTGGTTGCCAAGGATTTTAGTAAATCCCTTTACATCTTCGGCAGACCATGCTTTATTGACTTCGCCGTATTCGCCAAAATCTGTCTTCATCAGGTCATATGGTGAGTCAACTCCAACCAGTGTATATGAATAAGGGCGAAGAGTGAGTTCAACAGTGCCGCTCACATTACGCTGTGAACTTTCAAGCATTTTTTCGATGTCGCGCATCACAGGTTCAAGATACTGTGCTTCGTGTAGGAACATTCCATACCATGTTCCCACTTGGTCTTTCCAATATTGCTGCCACTTGGTAAGAGTATGTTTTTCAAGCATCTTGTGAGCAGCAATGATGAGGATTGGGCCCGCAGCTTCAAAACCTACGCGGCCCTTTATGCCAATGATAGTATCGCCGATATGCATGTCGCGTCCGATGCCGAAGCGGGATCCGATACGTTCTACTTCGCGGATAGCCTCAATCTTATCATCGTATTCTTTACCGTTAACAGCAGATATTTCTCCTTCTTTAAAAGAAATGGTAAGTTTCTCCGGCTCGGTGGCTGTGATTTGAGAAGGATATGCATGTTCTGGGAGAGTCTGCTCAGAATGTAGAGTCTCTTTGCCTCCAATGGAAGTGCCCCAAAGACCTTTATTGATTGAATACTCCATCTTTTTGAAGTCAGCCTCGTAGCCGTGTTTCTTCAGATAGTCTATTTCATATTCACGAGTGAGAGTGAGGTCGCGAGTCGGAGTGATGATTTCGATTTCTGGAGCAAGTATCTGGAAAGTCAGGTCAAAACGCACCTGATCGTTTCCAGCACCTGTAGAACCGTGAGCAATAGCATCTACACCAAGTTTTTTAGCGTATTCGATTGTAGCGATTGCTTGGAAAATTCTTTCAGAGCTTACTGAAATAGGATAGGTGCCGTTGCGGAGCACGTTTCCGGCAATCATATATTTTATACTTTTGTCGTAGTAGTCTTTCGTCACGTCGAGAGTGGCATGAGAAGCCGCCCCGAGGCGTTTGGATCGGTCGGCAATTTCTTCGAGTTCTTTTTCAGAGAAACCGCCTGTATTTGCAATTGCGGTGTGCACTTCGTAACCAAGATCTTCGGAGAGATATTTTACAGCGAATGAGGTGTCAAGACCTCCTGAAAATGCAAGAAGCACTTTCTTTTTATTGTTTTCTGACATTTTTATTAAGATTTCTATTCTTGAAACTATTTAACTATCACGTTGTCATTATGTCTTTTGTAGACAAAATGAAAACTTATTTTTTGAGGTGGAGTAGGCGTTTGATCCTGTTTCTCACCTTTATCATATATGGGTTAGCCCGTTTATCAGCTGGTAGTGGTTGTTTGGGGTCGAAAAGCATACCGGTGCATAAGCACATTCGTCGGTTGTTTCGCTGCAGAATGTCATAATTCTTACAACCCTGACAACCTTGCCAGAATTCCTCATCGTCTGTTAGTTCCGAGAATGTCACGGGTTTGTAGCCCATCCTGGAATTGAGTTTCATAACTGGAAGTGAGGTGGTAATAGAGAAAAGTTTCGCGAACGGAAAGCGAAGTCGAGCCAGCTCGAAGGTTTTCGTCTTGATGGCGCCGGCAAGGCCAAGATGACGGTATTCTGGATCGACAATCA
>CAZGGB010000062.1:0-17365 GCA_964525115.1 uncultured Sangeribacter sp.
TTATCTTTATTATTTTTATCTTTGGCAATATTATCAACAAATTGTAAAGAGATGCTTTAATTTCCAAGCCATTCTACGAAAGGGGAGAAGCATCCGCCATACATGTGCTAATCCTTGGTCTTTAACGGATCTAAGACTATGCTTTTGACCGTTTCGGATAATGCTTTCAGCCACTCCCAATATATTATCTAAAGAACACTGTTCAGACCCAAATAAATTTCCATCACCCATGAGCCAAACAATATCATTCTTCTTTTTTATTATCCGATGTAAGACATACCTCTTATTTTCTATTCGAGCCAACACAATATCACCATTTACAATTTTTTCAGGAGGTGCAAGCACTATTATATCTACTTCTTGAATGAATGGGTTCATACTTCTTCCTTTTGCATGTATTTTTACTCTCTTCCCCTCAGAGAGTAGTGAGTTGACATCCTCAAGAAGCATATCATTGGCTATTACACGCTTTTCAATCATATTTAGCACCTTTTCTCAAATTTTCAAAACAAAGATTAGCAGCATTCTTATCAGCAAGACATTCGAGTCTATAGATAGGAATCTCTGAAATCACCTTACAGACGGAATCATGTATGTCATCAGCCATGTCTTGATCCCATTTCATACATGAACAAGAGGGCAGTAGAGCAGCATAGCTTGCTATGCCACTGAGTCGACCAATACGATTATAAGGAGACTGTTGCAGACGAACAATTCCACTTATCGGCAATTTTTGATTTTTGTAACAAGGTGTCTTGCCACTCCATGGCGAACCGAAAACATATGGAATTCCATCCAATATCCGAATTATCGGATTATCGTCGTTAAGCAGTTTTGACCCTTTGATATTTTCTATCCATAGCCGGCTATGAGTACTTTTTCCAGTACCGCTCTTTCCTAAAAAGAGATATCCTCTACCTTCATTTTCAATTACCGAAGCATGCAACATCAGTGTCTGACGCTTTGAGGAAGCAAACGTATAAAGTAGCATTAGGGCTGTGTCAAGTGCATATCGTCGCTCTCCCACAGATCCTCCTATCCATGCTTTTGCATAACTATAATCACCAGTAATGGCTAATTTACAGCATTCATTTCCTTCTGGAGTATATAAGAAAATCGTATGGTCTCCATTTGAAGCTTGGTAAAAAACCATAGGCCCATTTTCATCTTTAAGTTCGACTGTCTTTGCCCCTAATTTAGGAATTAAACATGCTTCCTTTAGAAGAGTTAGAGAAAAAAGAGGCTTTTCCCCCATAGAAAACTCTGTCTGAAAAGGAGCATATGGCTTAAGCTCCATTTCAGACAGAGGAGCATCCGAGCTGTCAAACACAAACAGATGTCCTCCTATTTTATAATAACTTTTATGAGTCATTATTTTACCTATTTTGTTTCATATTCGATGATTGTCGTTTTTTTGTTTAATATATCGACGTATTATCATCCCCAAATCTTATCTTTTTTAAGGAAGTTATTTCAACTTTTTTTGTTTATACTAATAGAAGTTGCTCAAATAACTTCTAATGCAAAAGTAATCATTTTATCCAAATTCCACAATTTTTTGATGCGACAATTTTTCAATTTTTGTGCGACAATATTATTCTATATTGCTTCAAACGTTTTTTATTTGCATTTATCACGAAAAATGACTAATTTTGTGGTTTAAAATAAACCAATAAGATTGGTGGTCAATCTGACCTACCATAAGAAAAAAGATACAATAACAATTATGCCTACTTCTAAGGAAATCAGAGAGTCGTTCAAGCGATTTTTTGAAAGCAAAGGTCACCATATAGTGCCCTCTGCTCCTATGGTTATCAAAGATGACCCAACCCTAATGTTTACAAATGCCGGAATGAATCAGTTTAAGGATATCATTCTTGGCAATCGTCCTGCAAAATATACTCGAGTGGCAGACTCACAGAAGTGTCTTCGCGTAAGCGGAAAACACAATGACCTCGAGGAAGTTGGTCACGACACATACCATCATACCATGTTCGAGATGCTTGGAAACTGGTCGTTTGGCGATTACTTCAAGAAAGAAGCTATCGATTGGGCTTGGGAATATCTTGTAGATGTTCTCAAACTTGATCCAAACCGTCTATATGCAACCGTGTTTGAAGGATATGCACCGGAAGGTCTTGAACGCGATAATGAAGCAGCTTCATATTGGGAGGCACATTTGCCCAAAAGCCATATAATCAACGGTAATCGTCATGACAACTTCTGGGAAATGGGAGATACTGGTCCTTGTGGGCCTTGCTCGGAGATCCATATTGACCTTCGTAGCGACGAAGAGAGGGCACAAGTGGATGGAGCTTCTCTTGTTAATAAGGACAATCCTCAGGTGATTGAAATTTGGAACCTTGTTTTCATGCAGTATGAACGTAAAGCTGATGGACATCTCGAGCCTCTCCCAGCAAAGGTTATCGACACTGGTATGGGTTTCGAACGTCTTTGCATGGCTCTTCAAGGTAAAAAATCGAACTATGATACAGATGTCTTCACTCCTTATATTGCCAAAATAAGCGAAATTTCCGGTAAGGAATATGGAAAAGACAAGATGGTTGATGTGGCTATGCGTGTATGCTCCGACCATTGTCGAACTATTGCTTTCTCAATTGCGGACTCCCAACTTCCAAGCAATGCAAAAGCCGGCTATGTGATACGCCGTATTCTTCGTCGCGCTGTGCGCTACGCGTATACATTCCTTGACCAAAAGAATCCGTTCATCTATCAACTTGTAGATGTAATGGTGGATCAGATGGGTGAGGCATATCCCGAACTTGTAGCTCAGAAAGATCTTATCAAGAAAGTGATAAAAGAGGAAGAAGAATCATTCCTTCGTACACTCGACAAGGGTATTGGTCTTCTTGATAATCTTGTTGCAACAGCAAAAAAAGAAGGTAAGACTGAAATTAGCGGTAAGGATGCTTTTACACTCTATGATACCTATGGATTCCCTCTCGACCTTACTGAACTAATCTTGCGTGAACAAGGCATGACTCTTGATGAGAAAGGTTATCAGGAAGAGATGAACCGTCAGAAAGAGCGTGCTCGTAATGCTGCAGCAATTGAGACTGGCGACTGGGTTATCCTTAAGGATGGCGAACAGAAGTTTGTTGGCTATGATGTAACAGAAAAAGAATGCCGCATTCTCCGTTACCGAAAAGTAAAACAGAAAGGTAAAGAATTCTTTCAAATCATTCTTGACGAGACCCCATTCTATGGAGAAATGGGTGGACAAGTGGGCGACAAGGGAAAACTTATCGATTCTAATGGTGTGGAGATAGAAATCTTCGACACCAAGCGTGAGAATAATGTAAGCGTACATCTTACTTATAAATTGCCTGAAAATCCTGCGGATACTTTCAAGGCCATGATTGACACTGACGCAAGAGCTGCCATCTCAGCCAACCACTCGGCCACACACCTCTTGCACGAGGCTCTTCGCGAAGTGCTCGGTACACATGTGGAACAGAAAGGTTCATACGTCTCTCCTGATTCACTGCGATTCGACTTCTCACATTTCCAAAAAGTGACACCCGAAGAACTTCGTAAGGTAGAGCATATTGTCAATGCTCGTATCCGTAAGGCAATGCCTTTGGATGAGCATCGTGAAATGCCGATAGCAGAAGCTAAAGCTCTCGGTGCAATGGCTCTTTTTGGCGAGAAATATGGTGACAAAGTACGTGTAGTGAAATTTGGCGATTCTGTCGAACTATGTGGTGGTACTCACGTTTCCAACACCGGTAATATCGGTATGGTGCGTATTATTTCGGAAAGCAGTATCGCTGCAGGTATCCGACGTATTGAGGCTGTCAGTGGAGCCGGGGTAGAAAATGTCATCGATGATTTCCAAGATCTTGTTGTAGGACTTTCTAACCTCCTCGGCACGAATGGTAATATCCGAGCTTCCGTAGAAAAAGCGCTGAAAGAGAATGGAGAACTTCGTAAGCAGGTAGAGGAAGCTATGGCAGAACGAATCAACAATTTGGCAAAAGAACTCATTGACAAGGCAAAAGATACCAATGGTGTCAAAGTCGTTGAATTAGTTGGAGTAAATGTTCCCGATGTTGTGAAAAATGTTGCCTTTACGATAAGAAAGAAGAGTCCGGAGCACACTGTTTTTGTCGGAGCAACAATGTCGCCTGATAAAAAACCACTTCTGACGGTTATGCTGTCTGATGATATGGTGAAAAATGGTGCAAATGCAGGCCAAATTGTGCGCGAAGCAGCCAAACTGATCAAAGGTGGCGGTGGTGGTCAGCCTTTCTTCGCTCAAGCTGGAGGCAAGGACGTAGACGGCCTATCTGCTGCACGCGACAAAATTATTGAGCTTCTCGCACTATAACAGTTCATGCAAAGAGGAGCAGAAGACATTGCAAGGGTGAAATATACTTCTGAAAGGGGAGGACTCTATATCCACATTGCCTATTGCCGCAAAAAATGTATCTACTGCGATTTTTTTAGCGCAGGAGATAGAATTGCTGATTGGCATATCTATGTAGATGCTTTATGCTCTGAGTTTAAAGAACGAATAAAAGAAATGGCGTGCCCACTCCGTACTGTGTACATAGGAGGGGGGACGCCTTCTCTTATGCCTGAGGAAGAATTTCACCGTTTGTGTGAATTTATAATGCCATATCTAAGGGACGTGGAGGAATTCACTATAGAAGTCAATCCTGACGATGTGAATGAACATATGCTTGGAGTATGGAACAAGGGGGGGATCAATCGCCTTAGTATGGGTATTCAGACATTTGATGATAATGCCTTGCTTGCCATAGGAAGGCGCCATACCAGTAAGGAGGCTCTGCAAGCTTATTATCTTGCAAGAAATGTATTCAGAAACGTCTCTATCGACCTTATGTTCGGACTTCCGGGACAGACACTTGAGTCGTGGACACATGATGTTCAGACCGCAATAAGCCTGCGTCCTGAACATATATCGGCTTATTCTCTGATGTTCGAGGAAGGAACGGCTCTTACTACATTACGCGATATCGGACGAGTGGCAGAAGCGCCTGAGGACGTTACAGAACAAATGTTTCTCCTACTCATTGAAGAGTTGAAAAGAGCTGGGTATGACCACTATGAGATCAGTAATTTCGCAATTCCAGGATATAGTAGTCAACATAATTCATCCTACTGGCTACAACTACCTTATCTTGGAATAGGACCATCAGCCCATAGCTACGACGGAAAGAAGACGAGAAAGGCTAATAGAGCAAATTTAAGAGGCTATTTGGACTTCTGGACATCCTCAAATCCCAAAAAAAAGGGTTCCACCCATTTTTTTGAGACGGAACACCTTTCATTTAGAGAACTAATTGAAGAATACGTGATGACCAGAATGCGAATGAAAGAAGGAATTCCTCTTGATGATTTTCGCTTAAGATTCGGAGAAACAGCTTATGCTTCGTTGATGGCAAATTGCAAGCCTTTATTTGAAAGGGGAGTGCTTGTTTCTACAGGAAATAATATCTTTATTCGAGAACAAGAAATACTTATTTCCGACTCAATCATTCTTGATATGTTGGTTGACAATTTCTCGCATATCTAACTCGTAGATCGAATTAGCCTGTGTTGCCACTATCCCGGCACCAGTGGAGACATTACTGAATTCAAAAACAGCATCACCCAAACCGACTCCTCCTAATGCCCCACTTATTCCTTCTGTATTGGCCCACAGCGACATCATATAATTATAGTATGCTTTTGAGATATGTCCAAATTCAACGTTAAGCAGGAGTTTTTTATCCATTCCAGGATGATCTGAATAGTCACAACTATAACTACCGCTCAAAGGAACCTCAAGGCTATATTGTTTGCCGGAAATCTGACGGTCAGAAAATACTGTGTATAACCCATATGCATCTGTTATGATGGTCTCAAGAGGAGAGATATGTTCTGAGAATAAGGGCTCAAATCCGTAATCGGGATTAATAGAAACAGACTCGACACTTGGATGATAATATTCATCTTCTGTATCCTTGTGGATTGAAGCCCTTGTTTGAATATCAAAGACATAAAAATTGCTTATAGAGGCTGGATCAGTAAACTTGACACTCAGCATCATATCAAAATGTGCACTGTAAGTGTCATTGTCCCGATTGTAATATGAATTCAATTTAATGATTTTTGTATCCACATTATCTATTTCAACAGGGTAAGGAATTATTACCTCAGAATACGCTTCTCCATAAGTTCTATCTATTGCTACGATCTTTATTTTGTCACCACTCTTAGGTATATAATTTGCAGCAAAATAGCAATCAACTCCATTATCGGGGCGAAACCATAATATTCCAGCGCCATCATCTGAATGGAAGCGTAAAACCAATTTCTCTTCCAGCTCATCATTTACATATAAGTAAACTTCGGCCTCTTTCAAACTTATATCAAGCCCTACAGTAGGGGTTCCTTCTGAATATCTCCACGTCCTTGTTACCTCTACCTTAATATCTTCTCCAGCTCTAAGAAGAGAATTAATGCATACCACGGGAGTGCTCTTAAGATCTGGTTCAAAATTAGTATAGCAGCTTGACAATAATAACATTGAAGCAGTCAAGAGCATATATGAGTTTTTTTTATTTATTGTTTTCATGATTAATTATTTCAATGATTTTAGAATAGCCAGGTATAAGAGACAGAAGGAATAATAGGAATGGCTCTGACATGTTGGAACACATCATTTGAATGATAGTTTCCTGACGGATCATAATATCCAATATCGCTATCTCGTCTTACAGCTATCACATTCATATAGCAATAGGCATTATAGACACTGAATGTCCAATATCCTCTTTTCGTCTTTCGCGTAGCTGATAAGTCAAGACGATGATAGAATGGCAATCGATAGTTATTTGTCTTTTCTTGATAATCCATATCAAAATGCCATGGTCCCAACAACGGATCGCTCCAGCATTGTAGGGGCAAAGTGATTCTATTACCACTCATTCCTGTCCAGGATGCTCCAACATCCCATTTGTCGTTGATCTTCCATGTTAGAGCCACGTTGATTTTATGACGGTTGTCAAATCTTGCAGGATACCATTCCCCTTTGTTCTTTTCTGGAAACCTCCTATCTGCCCACAAAAGAGAGTAAGCTACATGTCCGGTGATATTGCCAAATTCCTTTGTCACTTTAAAGTCTATTCCCTTTGATTTGCCTTCACCAATACCCAATTTCTCAGTCCAAGTGCTTGTTGGGGGTACCAGATAGTAATCATCGGTATAGTCAATTAGATTGTGCATCCATTTATAGTATCCTTCTATAGAGAAAGTATATTGCTTGTCAGGGCTCGCCCAATATAGGCCTAAAGCTATCTTATCTACTGTCTGAGGCTGTTGATCGCCTGTGACTGGAATCCATTGATCCGTAGGAAGAGAGAGGTTACTTTCGGCCAACTGATGTACATACTGTACAGACTTTGAGTATCCAGCCTTGAGGGCAAAGCTATGAAATGGAGTGACTCTAAAAGAAATACGGGGGGAGAGGTTGTTCTTGGTCTTGCCACCAATATTGAATAAGCTGAAATGAATCCCTGCATTTACCCTCAGCCAATTGCCCAAAGAATAATCATCTGATAGATAAAAGTTAACTTCATTTGCATGATAATGCGGCACATTATCATAAGCCTTTATCCAATCATTGTCTTTAGTCAATGTATGAACCCCACGCGAAGGGAGAAAAGAATGATGAGTATACGATGCTCCGAAATCTAATTTGTTTTCCGGTGTAAGAAGACAATTGAAGTCAGTGCGTAGTATGACATCGTTGATATTATTTTTATGGTGGTAAGTCGTTTTTGAAAAGCTATTAATATTATCACCTGTAATATCATAATCTTCTTTGTGGTTGCGTAAAGATGAGAAATAGCGAGTGAACGCACCTGTTATTTCTCCAAATAGTTTTGGTGAGACTACATATTTCCATCCGGCTGAAGCCACAATGTTTCCCCAAATTAATTTTGCGCGAGTGTCAGTATATGAATTGTCTCTTTCCGATTCAGGCTTTAGTATTGGAGTTGCAACTCCACCAATAACTCCATCATTTTCTACTAATCCAAATTCATAATCATAGTTTTCTTTACCTTTGTCATCTTCACCTGCATACAAGAAATCTTCTCCATAATAAAACATTAGATATGCACTTGATCTATCAGAAAAATTATGGTTCAATTTTGCATTGATATCTGTAAAGGCATATCTGAAATGAGTGTTATAAGAATCATTGAGCTTGTTTGCTATTGCTATTGCAGGGATGGTGAGTAGATCATACCATGAACGTCGTATTGCTAACGAGTAAGAAGTTTTATCTTTTATTATAGGCCCATTTATGTCAAAAGCACCTGAGGTGAGTCCCAATCGGAAACTTCCATGATGTTCTCTCAGTGATCCATCTTTAGAATGCACATCCATAAATGAGGAGAGTCGACCATCATATTGAGCTGGGAACGTAGTTTTGTAGAAGTCTACATTGCGCAATGCTTCAGTGTTAAAGGCGGAAAAAAGTCCACCGAAATGATTGACTTGATATAGTGGAACATTGTCAAGCATATATAGGTTTTCATCTGAATCTCCTCCATGTACATACATTCCAGCCATACCTTCTATTCCAGCAGACACTCCGGGTTCGAGTTGAAGCGTCTTCACTACATCACTTTCTCCGAAAATTACTGGAGTTGCTTTAATGGCTGCATTTGTCAGATTTAAGCTTCCTATTTCTGTAGTCAACATTGTTTTTGTGTTATTGACAGTGGCGTTGACAGTCACTTCCTCCAATTCCTGCGATATTGCAAGAGTAATATTCAATTGCTTATTTTGTGTCAATGAAAACTTTCCAGATAGATATGGGTCAAAACCCACGTATTGTACTTTTAAATCAACCTCTCCTGCAGGAATAGTGAGTGAATAGAATCCATTGGCATTTGTGACAGCACCTTTTCCTGATCTAAGATCGAGAACTGTCGCTCCTACAAGAGCTTCATCATTGCCGGCTTCTTTGACAAATCCGCTTATAGTGTACTTTGCCGCGACTGTGGTTTTGTCTCGTCTGAGCATAACAATGTTTCCCTTTATCTTGTATGAAATTCCCGTCCCCTTGAAAATCTTGTCCAGTACTTCAGGGAGTGGAGAATCGTCAACTTTTACCGACACTTTTATTCCATTGAGTAGATCAGCAGGATATATGAAATTCTTTCCTGTCTGATGCATAATATCGGCAAAAACATTCTCGGCACTCTTATTAGTAGCCGAGAGAGTTATGTTCTGGGCTTGCATCGATATGGCAGTGACTGCCATGGTGATTGCAGCACTTACTAATTTACGTTTCATTCCTTATTGCTAATCTTATGTGAAACAATTAAATTAATATTTAGCAAATCATTGAGATTTTCCACAACATCTGAGGCTGTGCCTTCATAAGATATTGTCATTCTAATCTCTTCCTCAGGAACGTTTGAGATAGATACATCATACACTCTTTCAATCTCAGCAATTACCTCTTTCAATGTTGCATTATGGAATTCAATTTTTTCAATCTTATATTCTGCTGAAGGCATAGTATCTTCGATTGGAGTCAAATGCATGTCTTCCTTACTTGAACTATCCCGGGTGTTTGAGTAATAATATAGTGATGCAGTTGCTGCCAATATCACTGCGGAAACACTTGCGGCTGCAATATAGCGCTTAATAGAATTGATGTGATGAGTCAGTTTGAATCGATGCCAACCTTCGTTAGGAAGGAGCCTTCCCTCTTTGAAGTGACGGACTACAAACTTCTGATTTTTGTCTAATACTTTTTTTTCAGTCATATCTGTTTATCTCTTAGATTTTCCTATATGACTCGATTTTTTTGAAAATCCCCTAAAAGAATCTGAATTTTTTTTACAAAAAAGGAAGAAAAAATATCGTCCCTTTAAAAGATTTCAGATCGTTTCTTAATAGTTTGAAAGCTTTTGTTATTTGGTTTTCAACTGTCTTGGTTGAGATTTTAAGCTCTGCAGCAATATCAGCATGAGACAATCCATCTCGTTTCGACATAAGAAAAATTTGTCTGCAGCGTGCAGGCAACTTGCTGATTGCAATCCATAGGCGAGCATCTCTTTCCGAAGTGTCGATTGCTTCTTCTGAAACTTCCATTTCTCCTATTTCTTCCAAAGATATCCTTGATTCTTTGGAATTTCTGCAACGAAGATGGTCTATAGTTATATTATGAGCTACTTTGTAAAGATAAGATCTGAGATTTTCAGGATATTTTTCATTTGAAAACTTTTGCCATACAATAGAAAATGTTTCTTGCACAATATCTTCTGTCTCATCAACATTTTCACAATAGCGCATCACATACATGCCTATAGGCGTGTAGTAACGTTTAAAGTATCGTTCAAATTCTTTTTCCCGGCTCATTCTATATTAGTATTTGCGGTTGTTGCCACTAATATGGTTGGTTTTTCTTGATATCTGAATGCAAATAAAAACTTTTCAAACCCAGGCTTCAATGAAAATTTCTTTGAGATTTGAGGAGCCGATAAAGGATAGTTTCTTGACACTATGTTTAAATAGGTTCCTTTAAGTGCTTTTAGAGCCCTTTTATCAGGCTCAGAATGTATCTGCATTACTCTGCCTGGGAAATCGCTATAAAACACATCTGAAAGGAAAATATGAGTATTTGTATCGGCTTTTGATAACTCAGGAAAGTCTTCTAAAAGATCTTTCCATGCTCCAGTCTTCATGACACCCGCATTTGGTTCGTAGAGATATCTATAGTCGGAGGCTTTTGTTCTGCTGCATAATGACATTAAAGAGTCATGCCTTGTTGACAAAAAATCGGAATGAAAACGAGACAATTCTCCATTTCTATCAAGGTCTACTACAGTTACGCCCTCAAAAGAGGATTCTTTCTGAATATCTATTAGGACTTCCTTACATTCCCCTTTGAAGCAAACTACGTATATATGATTGAGATCGGTGACAGTATTGCGAATCAATGTAAGGTCCAAGAGGGGAGAGCACTTAACAAGCAGCCGCGGGGCAACTCCGAGAATCTCCGGCATTGCAGAGAGAATGTCAGGCTGGCAGTCAGAGAGAGCATGAAGTTTTCCTCCAGACTCGTTTCTACGTGCTGGATCAGCGAAAATAACATCAAATTTTCCACAATGGTTACGAACAAAGTCAAGGGAATCTCCTAATACAATGGATATTTTATCTGAAACTTCCATAACTTTTGCATTATGTCGTAAAGCATCACATTTTATAGGATCAATTTCACAAGCAGTCACATCTATACCATTCATAGCAAATGTCATATCGTCAATGCCAAGCCCCGCCGTAAGATCCAAAAGTTTTGCAGATGATATAACCAAGGAAGCATGAAATCTTGCAACGGCATCGTTGGAAGCTTGCTCGGCAGATAGGAGAGTAGGAAAAACAAAATCAAGGTGTGACAAAAAATCTGGAAGTTTTTTCCTTGTTTTTCTTCTTGCTTCAATTTGAATAAGAGCTAATTCTATATCAAAATCCTGATCATTAATCATTTTACAGGCATATTTGAGGCGCAAAGCATTCACGTCGTCATTAGCGTGGCTATGCACGAATTGTATCATCTTTTCGATTGCTTCCATATATTAATAACACATATTGTGAAGTTTCAACAATAATGCTCTTAAATTTTTATCTTTCCAACTTAAGATTAACAATACATCAGCACACGCTAAGCATGAAATTCAAAATGTAAAGAAATAACTCTCCCACATTCTATTTAACATAATACGGATTATATGTAAATAAGGAAACCACATCTTTCGTTCATATGTATATTTAGTTCATATTTTTATAATTATTCATATTTATATATTATGATGATATTTTCTGCCGAAATTTGCTCTTAAAACTCTATTTTAATCTTTTTTTTCCCTATTATCGAATTTATTCAAAGCTCTGAAATATAATATCATTAACCATATTTTAAAGCTTATTTAAGGCTTTCAGAATCGCTTATTTGGAATTTCCTTTATAGATATAAAGCATTCTCAGATTCTCGAAAAAAAAATTTCAATACAATAGATGCTTGTATTGAAATTACCATAAGGATAGTTGATGAAGTCTTAAATCATCTGTTCTTTGAAGGAATGAACGTTTCAAAAGTGGAATCATCATAATAAACAGTAATCTGAGCCACTCTACGAGGATTTTTTTGCATCTTTTCTATTTGCAACTGCAATTCTAATATTTTTTTATTCTCCTCAAGTTGTTGATATATACTATGATTAGATTTATTTTGAGGCTGAGTTAAGGCGTTGAGATCAGCGTATCCTGAATATTCTTGCCCATTTTTCGAAGAATCTTTTGCATTGGAAGCATTTTCGACTTCATTTCCTTTATTTTTAGAATTTGATCCGTCTGCAACATCCTTACTTGATAGCATCGGACCTTCACCAAACATTAGCCACATGACAGAGAGTTCAGGATAAGCCGTATGTATCTTCCGGATAAGCGTATCACTCACTTTCTGATTTCTGCCAGATAAGAGCTGAGAAAACGATGGACGAGGAATTTCGCACATATCTGCGAATTGGGTGGACTGTACGTGTATACTGTCCATAAAGAGTTTTAGACGAGTGGCGAAATTTTCCTCCATGTTCCCTATATTTGCATTTATTTTTGGTATTGCAAAGTTACAAAAAAAATTGCAAATTTCAAATTTTAAATTGAATTTTTTAAATTTGAATTTTAAAATTGCAAATTTCAATATCGTCATATCAGAGATTTGTTTTGCAAATTTGATTTTTCAAACTGACTTTAGTTTTTTGTCGTAATTTAATATATTTCAGCACAACTAATCACATATTGAACAAAACTTTTTATATTAGCTTTTGATATTAATGGCCAAAAACATTATTCTAATAATCCAAACTAAATTTTAATTGTATATAATTGATATAACATCACATATTAATTATATTAAAGAATGTTAATATAATTTTTATTGCGATTGCAACCATTTGGAATTGTGAATTTGCAATTATTCATCTCATCCTCCAACGATCCTCTGATTACATTTGTTAATTTCATTTTATGAATTCAGAATCATATGTATCATAATGCAAATTGCAAATATGTATTTGCAAACGACAATTGCAAATTAAAACTCATTCTCTAATACAATCCTTTACTGGTTCTCATTTTGACCAGTACTCCCCTAACCTTCTATTCCAAGTTTATTTCATAATATGGAAATATTGACCAATTTTAGACATAAATACTTCAATCTTTAATGTAGGTTGTATTTGTAAATGTAAATTTGCAAAAAATAAATATCCTGAAATACTTGATTTTCAGCATTTCAGGATAGAATTTGTAATAATTAAGGCTTTGAGATTCTTTTCTTTTTAAGGGTTAATCCAACATTAGTGATATCTTAAATTTTGAATTCTCATTTTTGACAAATTTTCTATAATCTCCTATAGGTTTTATCATGGCGTATGGAGATATTCCTTCTCCACTTGTATTTTCATCTCCTGTATAAGGAAGATTTATCTCAACATCAAAATTAGGATACAAACATGAGATGACATCTTTGATACTTTTGGGCAATCTTGTTTGTGATTTATTGCTTGAGATATCTGACTCATCCCGGAAATATATCCCTAAAATGCTCAAAATCTTTTTTTCTTCGTCAGGATCTGTCGGAAACACCACTGCCCTAACATTCGCGAGAATCGGATATTCTGGATCAAATGTGGAATCGGTGATAAAAAATGAATTCTCATTTTCTGAAATAATAGCCATCATATCCGTCTTTGAATGCAGAATTGTCACTATACCCTTATTTCGCTTTTCCAAGTCGCTACACCATCCGGCAACTTCTCTGATAAATTCGAGTTTTCCTCTTTCGAAGAGTTCCTTAAATGTATAAATATACATTTTGTTTGTAGTCCCCGTTTTTTCATTTTTCTCAATGTGGGTAATTCTATAGGAGGAAGTATAATAACCTTTTTTTCTATAATACTCTCTCAAATGGGAATCAGCAGGAATGAGAAATGTGATGGCAAATCCTCTTGCCTTGGCTGAATTTTCAGCCTCTTCCATTAGTCGTCCCATTATGCCCTGCCTGCGATAGTCCATATGAGTAGCAAGTCCACAAAGATACATACCTTTGAATTTCTTTGTTTCTCCTCTCCCATTGGGAGCCTGAAATTCATATTCTACTCCTAAAAGTGACGCTACGAGCTTTTCCCCATCATATACAGTGAAAGCATTCTCCAGTGAAAAATAAGTGTCAAAAACAAGATTTATATAATAATTGGAATCATGGAAGGTATTCTTCCATAATTCCATCATATCTGTTTTGATTTTATCTATTTCAAAACTCTTCTTCATAACATCAAGAAAGTTCCAAGATCGGTTTCTTTATCCACGAGACATTCAGAGGGCAGACCTCTAACAAACCTACCAATCCCCTCCAACGAATTTAAACTTAACGAAAGTAGCCATGGAAACTGCTTATGTCCAGTCATAGTGAGCACTGACTCTGCCCCGGGATATTCTTCCTGCAACAGCATAGCTCCATAGTCTGTTAGCCTGACTTCAACATCGTATATAGTTTTTGATGGGTCAAAAACATAGCCAAATATATCAGGCCTTAAGTCTCTTTTCGAACTGCTACTTTGAGTACAATTTTTTTCGAGAATCTTAGCATCTTTCCATCTCAATGTCTTAAACAGACGCACATCCTTCGTCGTTACATCGTAACCTAAGATGCATTTTGAATCAGGAAATACTTGAAACACCTCTATTTCATGGTCTTTAACACCACTTTTTGAAGTATAGCTCTTAAGAAGAACACGTTTCTTTGAGTTTCTTGCTTCATATATTGCTGACATTCCGAATCCTTCTTTATCTCCTGCTAAATGATATTTCTTCAGAAGAGTTTGATCACGCACTTCATGGCTCATTGGCACAGTAGCTCCGCTTGTTCTGATGTATGACTCTTGTATTTCTTCAGGTCGGTGGCAATCAGGATGAAAATGAACCATATCCCCCCTATAGCTATCAACATGGATTCTCAGAATTTCAAGTCCTTCATTATTCATCTCTATGTTATATGTAATATTAGCCGTAGTGACACTCTTTTTTTGAGCTCTTGATTTATATGCAATGAAAGAATTGTCGATAATATTCTTTAGATAAGTCCTGTAGCGGTCTGAATTGGGCTCCGGAATCCTTCTGTCTTCATAAAGAAGATCATAATCTCGCGCTATTCCTGATGCTATTCCATTGTCTCTGACTCCAAGAAGCAACTCTCCACCGCTCGTTGAGTTCAAAAAGCCACATATAGTCTTAAGAATAGCCCATTTTTGTGTTTCAGGCTCATATTCAGCATTTCCCTTTAGTTTATTTTTTGGAGGGCACACAGCAGATGTCTTGAACTCCAAAGTATCGCTTTCAACACCATAATACGTTGTGAGATCTGGGCTACGATATTGATCATCCACATCAAGCGTACGAGCTAATTCAAGTTTAATACGAGATATTTCCCTATCGTCAATCTTCCCAATTAATCGATTTGATGCATCAATGAGTCCGTCTACTGTATCCTCAATATTCTCATCGGTCGTAATCCTCTCTGAATAATGATCAATTTCAGGCTCCTTGTAGTTCCGAATCATGGAGATAATTCGCTCATGTTTCTCAACTTCTGGAATACCATCAAGAATGGGACCATGAGACAACGAAATAGACATTGGTGATGCTCCCGCTGCAAATCTTGCTACTGATATTTGATACTCAAGTTCATGTCTAATGTATGCGCTAATGGTATAATCACCTGCAGCAATCGAAAGCATGAGTGCTGTCTGTAGACACTGAAGTCTGGGCATTGTGTCTGAAAGGAGCCTCTGATGACTCATTAGAATATTACTTATTTCCATCACTCCACTTCCATCTATTTCATTGATATGGGAGTCTGTTGAAGTAATTGGAATGCTGTCATCGCAATATTTAATGAATTGACTAAAAATATAAATAAAGCACTCGTGTTGGTATGACTCCATGTCGATTATAGGCTCCTCCAAACCATATAGTTCCAGATCGTCTACAATTGTTCCATTGATAAGTACAGTTCCGGGAATTGCTTTTGGAGAATTAATCCTAATTGTCAGTGGAATCTTTTGTTCCATAGCCTCAAGCATCTCTTCTTTAGTTATTTTCCCCATTACATTTACCACAAAACCATCTTCAGTCAGCCATTGAGTTCCTGCTGAATAGTCTCCTATATATACTCCAGGCAATGTCTCGCCCCTCATCTGATTGGCATATTCAAAATAGAATTGATTGAAACCTCCCTTTAGTTCAAAAGTAAATTCTTTATTTTCAGGAGTATATTCCACAAACAGACGCCTTCCTACATTAAAAAATGAGAGTATCTGAAAAATGTCTGCATACTTAAGCGACTCCAATAAGTTGATATTAATTTTTCCTGAAATCTTCTCATACTCCTTATTGATAGACTCAGCCTCGACTTTTACTCCATAGCTCGACTTAATCCTAACAGAAATAATTGAACCTGCCGCATATTTTCGCTTTGTATCCGATATACCTGTCTTTACTCCACCTTGAGCCCTTGTCATGAAAGTCATTCCTTCTGCTATATCGTCAACAGAATCAGGTCTTTTCATATGGTCTCTTTTAGGTAGTAGTATTTTAATTCCCTTCCCAATGGATAAGTATTCTGAGAGCTCACCCTTTAAGAAATCTATCTTATTGACAGGGGCTGCCAATACTTCGTTTTCTGTAAAGACAATAGTTCCTTTACCCTCATACAAAGCTTCTTTACCACCATTGAAATCAAATTTTGTATGACTAAGATTGTGAAGAACTCTAATAGGACTAAAAGTCTCAGGATTATCAATATCATTCCAGGTCAAACCTAAATTTGTAATTGGAGACTTACGAATACAATTTGTGGTAACATAAATTAAATCATCAGCAATGTCTGTATGTGGCATTTTCTGTGCCACCACAAGTAAATTAAGCAAACGCCTTATAAGCAAATGCTTGTCTTCTCCAATCTTTTGAGACGCAATGATAGCTGCCACGATTATTCTATATGCAAGGACATCAGAAACAACCATGTCTGAGCCAGAAAGCTTAAATTCCGGTGAAGATATAAAAGTTCGTGATAAGGAATAATCCGACAATTCTTCTGCAAGTTCCACAAGATAACGGCATGTATTGAGAAATTCTCCATTTCCTGAATCCTTCTCTCCATTATACTGATATCGTCTTATATAATACAGTAGTTTCTCAAAATTCTCAATAATGTACTCTTTCCTGATTTCAAGCCAAAAATCAGGTTGTG
>CAZGGB010000063.1:0-17037 GCA_964525115.1 uncultured Sangeribacter sp.
GAATCAAGTACAGTTTGCTTCGGTCAGCCTCTCTCAGCCTTTAATGTCCCACGGATCGGATATGATCGAAGCATATACTCGTCTTCACGAACTTGGATTTGCCACAAGCGTAGAAGTTTGGAAAGGGGAGGAGTTGGTAGGGGGGCTCTATGGAGTGACCGTTGGAACTGCTTTCTGCGGAGAAAGTATGTTTTCCAGAGTCCCGGCAGCGAGCAAGCTCGCTTTGATTCATCTTGCTCGCAAAATGGAAGCAACTGGAGGCACCCTAATCGACTGCCAATTTGAAACACCTCATCTCAAATCAATGGGAGGCCGCCACATCCAATACTTCGAATACTTGCATCTCCTCCGCACCCCCATCTGGCTGCAATAGCAAGCATCTTTCATTAACCTCATAATCTCTATGTTCCTCTTAAATTTAAATATTCTATGTTAGAGACCCTTGAAGGTTTTATAATCCAACCTAAATTCTCAAAGCATTGCAGCTATCTGATTTTCGACTGCTGTGCGTATAAAAGAGTTAATCGACACCCCTGTTTGCTTAGCTAAATAGGCGATCCTGCTGTGCAAGTCTGGTGTTAATCTGACATTAAAAGATCCTGAATAGCTTTTTTGTGGTTCTAATCCTTCCTCTTCACAATATGCCAAATAATCATCAACTGCTTCATGAAAAGCATTAGTAAGTTCTTCCACACTTTCTCCCTCAAAATTGACGAGTCCTTTAATGCCCTCAATCTTACCAAAAAATACGTTATCTTCCTCGCTGAATGCAACCGAACCGATAAATCCTTTATACTTTAATGTATTCATATTAAATTGTCGTTTTTAAGATAATTATAAACCTGTTTCAAAACATATCCCTTGATGATATTGCCTGGATGAGGTTTATGGAGCATGATAGGTGTCTTATTCGTACCTTTAAAGATAACTCTTGAACCTGACGTCTTTCCCTTATTACACGGCGTATATCCCAAAGATATCAATAGGCGACTCATTTCTTCCCATGTGAAATCATTAGGAAAAGTCTTGAATCTATTTATGAGTTTGTCTTTCGTACCCATATTTGCAACTAAAATTTAGTTGCAAAAGTAATTAAAATTTGGTTATTAAACAAGTTTTCAAACAAAAAGTTTTATCTAAGTTTCTCGATGAAACACAAAGTTCACAATGAATAAGGAGCATTGATTGCCTATTATAGTCCCTCCCATCCCTTTGCGCCTTTGCGTGAGGCTTAAAAAGCCACTCAATGGAAGTGTTTGTTGTAATTTTTATGAGCAAAAGAACTTTATTATAGTACAGCTGTTTTATTAATAATTAACATGAAAAACACATAAATATGAATAATATGAAGAAATATCTTTTTTTGGTTGTTGCACTGCTATTCAGCTTTATGGCAGGCAATGCCCAGGACAAATACTCGATCAATCGAAATGATCTTCCGGAGGCTGCTCAGAAATTCTTGACTGAGTATTTTCCAAAAGCAAAAGTTGGAATGGTGAAAACCGACAAGCATCTTCTTAAGAAGACTGATTACGATGTAAAACTTGTCAATGGCACTAAAATTGAATTCAACAATGCTGGGAAATGGACCTCCGTAGATTGCAAGACGAGAGAGGTGCCTGCAGGTATCATTCCTAAGACAATCAGAACTTATGTCAAGAAAAACTTCCCGGATGTCAAGATTGTGAAAATTGAGAAAACTTCTACGAAATATGAAGTGGAACTCTCCGACGATGTGGAGCTTACTTTCAATCTTCTCGGCCAATTCAAAAGTATGAAGATGGATGACTAAGAGCCCATCTCATAAATTTGAGAGGGGCTCTAAAGATAATTCGATTCTCACAAATGAAAGCATGGAATAAAAGGTCGCTAATATTAGCGGCCAATTTTTATATTTATATGTGATTTATCAAATGAAAAAACTTTGAAAAATTTCCTTTTTACAACGTTTTTTATTAATTTTGCAGTTTGTTAGGGTTGATGCATCCATTAGTTGGATGCAAATCCCCAAAATGACGAGTTTCTTAAAGATAAACAGCTGATTATGAAAACTAACGTTGCAGTTTTTTTCGGTGGTAGAAGTGTGGAGCATGAGATATCAGTCATTTCTGCTCTTCAAGCCATTAGTGCATTCAATCAGGAGAAATACAACATAATTCCTATCTACATTTCTAAGCAAGGACGCTGGTATACCGGCGACAATTTACTCAACATTCGCAACTATCGGGATATGAATTCTCTCGTTGCCAATGCAGAGGAAGTTTTTATGCGACCTGAATACGGTGATTTTAATCTTTACCGTGTCAATACTAAATCCGGACTTTTCTCTAAGAAAGATCCTGTGGTTGCCGAGCTTCACGTAGCAATTCCGGTTCTTCACGGCACAAACGGTGAAGACGGAGTATTCGAAGGCCTTCTCGAGACAATTGGTATCCCATTTGCCGGGTGCAATACGCTTAGCTCCGCCAATGGTATGGACAAGATCACAATGAAAATGATCCTTCGTGAATCAGGTGTCCCGGTTGTCGACTATGTCTGGTTCACTGATAAGGAATGGAGCCGTAAGCGCGACGAACTCATAGATAGAATTGAGTCTAAGATTGGTTATCCTGTTATCGTAAAACCTGCAAATCTTGGTTCAAGCGTCGGAATTGGAAAAGCTGGTGATCGCGCATCGCTAATTGAAAAAGTTGACAACGCTTGTCGCTTTTCTCAGCGCATCATCGTGGAGCATATGCTTGAGAAAATGAAGGAAATTAACTGTTCTGTTCTCGGCGATTGCGACGACTATCAGCCCTCGGTCTGCGAAGAACCCATTTCAAAAGGTGATTTCCTTAGCTACGATGAAAAATATCGTGGTGGCAACGAAGGTATGGCTGCCAGCGAAAAGAGAATTCCTGCCGATCTTCCGAAAGAGACTGCTGAACGTGTACAGCATCTTGCCTGTGAAACTTTCAGAGTGCTTTCTTGCCATGGTGTCAGCCGCGTTGATGTGATGATCGACGAAAAAGATGGTCAAATCTATGTGAACGAAATAAATACTATTCCCGGTTCTCTCTCTTATTATCTTTGGGAAGCTACCGGTATAAAATTTGCAGATCTAATGGATAAGCTTGTCCAACTCGCTCTTAAGCGTAAGCGCGAGGTAGAACGCAAGACATTTAGTTACGACCGAAATATCTTCGCCCTCGGAGGTGGTGGAAAAGGTGGCGTAAAAGGAACAAAAGGAGCAAAATTCTAAAGATAATCCAAACGCATAACGTATAAACGCAAAACGAAATATGAAAAAATTCACAGAATATTCAACCCCACTCAATCTCTCTAACGTAAACAAGGAGATTCTTGAAGTTTGGGATCGTCATAATCTTTTTGAGACATCAATGGATGTTCGTAAGGGATGTCCTACTTTCGTGTTCTTTGAAGGTCCTCCGTCTGCCAATGGTATGCCGGGTATCCACCATGTGATGGCTCGTACTATCAAGGATATATTCTGTCGTTATAAGACAATGAAAGGTTTCCACGTTAAGCGCAAGGCTGGATGGGATACCCACGGACTTCCGGTTGAGCTTGGCGTCGAGAAGACTCTTGGCATCACAAAAGAAGACATCGGCAAAAAGATCTCTGTGGAGGAATATAACGCTGCTTGCCGCCGCGAAGTGATGAAATATACTAAGGAATGGACCGATCTTACTCATAAAATGGGTTATTGGGTTGATCTTGATAATCCGTATATCACATATGACAATGCATATATCGAGTCTGTTTGGTGGCTTCTCCGTCAGCTCTATGATAAGGGATATCTTTACAAAGGATACACTATCCAGCCTTATTCTCCCGCTGCCGGAACAGGTCTTTCGAGCCATGAGCTCAATCAACCCGGTTGTTATCGTGATGTGAAAGATACAACAGCAACAGCTTTATTCAAAATACTTGAACCAAAAGAAGAGATGACAGGTTGGGGTGAACCCTATTTCATGGCATGGACCACAACTCCATGGACTCTTCCTTCGAATACGGCACTCTGTGTTGGACCGAAATTTGATTATGTTGCAATTCGCACCTTCAATCCTTACACGGGCACTCCAATCACTGCGGTAATGGCTGAAGTCCTTGTTCCTTCTTATTTCAAACCTGAAGGAGCAAAGCTTCCTCTTGCCGATTATAAGCATGGTGATAAAGTCATTCCTTATGAGATCGTAGGTAAGTGGAAAGGTTCTGACCTTGTAGGCATACATTATTCTCAACTCATGCCTTGGATTAAGCCAACTGAGAAAGTAAATGAGTTTGCTCCTGGGTATGTGAAAGAATATGCTGCTGCTCATCCTGAAAAATGTTATGAGGTTGGCACAGACCGTTTCGTTGAAATAGCAGAAGAAGCATTCCGAGTAATTCCAGGCGACTATGTGACAACTGACGATGGTACAGGTATCGTTCATATTGCTCCTACATTCGGTGCTGACGATGCCAAGGTTGCAAAAGCTGCAGGTATCCCTGCTCTCTATATGATCAATAAGAGAGGGGAGACCCGTCCTATGGTTGACCTAACCGGTAAATATTACACTCTCGATGAGCTTGCTCCTGAGTTTATCGACAAGTGTGTAGACGTTGAACTATATTCAAAACATGCCGGCGACTATGTCAAGAATGCTTATGATCCTAAATTTAATGAGGGTGGCAAGTATGACGAAACGGCTGCTTCTAAGGCTGAAGACCTCAATGTAGTGCTTTGCATGGAGATGAAGATGGCTGGGCAAGCATTCAGCATCGCTAAGCATGTCCACAATTATCCTCATTGCTGGCGTACAGATAAACCTGTATTGTATTATCCTCTCGACAGCTGGTTTATCCGCACTCCACAGGCTCGCGAGCGTCTTATCGAACTCAATAAGACTATCAAGTGGAAACCAGAAGCTACCGGATCAGGTCGCTTTGGAAAATGGCTTGAAAATGTTCAAGACTGGAATCTCAGTCGCTCCCGCTATTGGGGCACTCCGCTTCCAATCTGGCGTACAGAAGATGGCAAAGAGGAAATATGTATCGGAAGTTATCAGGAACTCTATGATGAGATTGAGAAAGCAGTTAAGGCCGGAGTAATGAATGAAAATCCTTTTGCAGCAAAGGGATTTAAGCCGGGCGACTACTCAAAAGATAACTACGATAAGATTGATCCGCACCGTCCATATGTCGACGAAATAACTCTGGTTTCTCCATCAGGTCGTCCGATGAAGCGAGAACTCGACCTTATTGACGTTTGGTTTGACTCAGGAGCAATGCCTTATGCTCAATGCCACTATCCATTTGAGAATAAAGAAGCCCTTGATAGCCATGAAATCTATCCTGCCGATTTTATCGCTGAAGGTGTCGATCAGACTCGTGGATGGTTCTTCACTCTTCATGCTATTGCAGGAATGGTATTTGATTCTGTTAGTTATAAGGCAGTAATTTCCAATGGTCTTGTACTTGACAAGAACGGAAATAAGATGAGTAAGCGTCTTGGTAATGCTATTGATCCATTTGGCAATATCGAGAAGTTCGGAAGTGATCCAGTGCGCTGGTATATGATCTCTAACTCATCTCCTTGGGATAATCTTAAGTATGATGAAGATGGGGTTTCGGAAGTGAGCCGTAAACTATTCTCTACACTATATAATACATACAAATTCTTCGCCCAGTATGCAAACGTGGATGGCTTCACTGGCGATGAAGCACAGGTTCCCGTTGAAGAACGTCCTGAAATCGACCGCTGGGTACTCTCGTTGCTAAACTCTCTTGTAGCGGAAGTTGAGAAAGATCTCGATGATTACGAACCGACAAAGGCTGCTCGTGCAATTGAGACTTTTGTAAACGATAATCTATCTAACTGGTATGTTCGCCTTAACCGTAAGCGTTTCTGGGCTGGAGAAATGGATACTGATAAGCTTGCTGCCTACCAGACACTTTACACATGTCTTAAGACTGTGGCATTGTTGATGGCTCCTTTTGCGCCGTTCTATGCCGATCGTCTTTATAGCGATCTTACAGGCGTTTCAAATGAAGGCGAAGGATATGCATCTGTGCATTTGGCAGATTTCCCGGTGAGTGATCCGGCTCTTGTTGATCCGGCTCTCGAACGCCGTATGGCTCTTGCTCAGGTCGCCACTTCTCTTGTGCTTGCTCTCCGAAGAAAAGTCAACATCAAGGTGCGTCAACCTCTTGGCCAACTTCTTATCCCAGCCATTGATACTGCTCAGAAAGCTGATTTAGAGGCTATCGCTCCTCTCGTAGCAGCTGAGGTAAACGTTAAGGAAATTAAGATTGTCGACAATGAAGAATCCGGTCTTGTGAAGAAAGTGAAGGCTGATTTCAAGAAACTCGGACCACGCTATGGTAAGGTGATGAAAGATCTCGGTAAGGCTATAACCGCAATGACCGCTGAGCAAATAGCTCTTCTTGAACGCGAAGGAAAGATAGAGTTTGCTGAGATAGAGGGTAATCCTATTGTCACGATCGACGATGTTGAGATCATTCCTGAAGATGTTCCGGGATGGCTTGTTGCTAACGAAGGAAACGTTACAGTAGCTCTTGATGTAACTGTGACAGAAGCATTGCGCAACGAAGGTCTCGCTCGCGATCTTATCAATCGCATTCAGAATATCCGTAAGGAATCTGATTTTGCCATTACCGACCGTGTGAAAGTAATACTTTCAGACACTCCAGAAGTTTCTGCTTGCCTGAATGAATATAAAGACTATATAGCATCGCAAGTACTTGCCGATTCAATTGAGCTTGCTTCAGATGTGCCGGCTCCGGTCAAAGAACTTGATATTGACGGCATGAAGATTCTCGCCAACGTAGTGCGCTGAAAGATATGACAGACAACTCTAATATTAAGAGTGACCGCCACCCTGTATCGACTATGGGGTGGATGGTCACTATAGTTATGCTTTTGGTCGTAATCATCGACCAGGCAGTCAAATTCTATGTTAAGACCCATTTCTATTTGGGCGAAGCTTATGAAGTATTTCCATGGTTTCAAATTAAATTTATTGAAAACAATGGCATGGCATTTGGAATGGAACTCTTCAATAAGTTTATTCTTACATTTGGTAGGATTGCAGCTGTAATATTCTTCATTTGGTTCATTAAGAAGACTCTTTCAATTACAAACCTGCGTAAAGGATTCTACATTGCATGCGCTCTGATTACAGCCGGAGCTGCCGGAAATATATTTGACTGCGTTTTCTATGGAGAGATATTCAACAATCCTTTTCCCCCGCAGCATGCTGTTCTTTTCCCCTCTGCAGGCGGCTATGCTGGATGGTTTGAAGGTAGGGTAGTAGATATGCTTTATTTCCCATTTTTTTCTTTTACTTGGCCTTCTTGGATTCCGGGTATTGGAGGAAAGGAATATGAATTCTTCCAGTATATATTCAATATAGCAGATGCTTCAATATGTGTAGGCGTTGCGTTGCTTATCATTTTCTTCTCTTCTGACTGCTCTAAGGCTTTCAACTCTGTTTTTGAAAAAGAGAAGAAGGCGGATGCTGAAAAATAGTATGTGTTATGCTTAAAAAATACCTAATCACTTTAGCAGTTCTTATTGTCATATTGTCCGGATGTTCCAAACGTCCCAAGAATATCTTGAGTGAGGATAAGATGGTTGCAGTCATGGTAGATATTCAGATTGCCGAAGCTTATGAGCGATCGGGAGATGCCAACACCTATCTGAACGGACAAAGTAGAGAACTTCTTGGGAGAGGTATTCTTATGCATCATGGAGTCACCGTAGAAGAGATGGACTGTACTCTTGCATGGTATGGCAAGAATATGGATGAGTATCCGAAATTATACAAGAAAATTGATGCCGAACTCAATAAAAGGCAACTGAAATATGCAAGAGCGGCAGGGGAATCGGAAAACGAAGGTTCCTCTGCCGATCTTTGGCCATATAGTCGTCATTATGTGCTCGACGATAAATCTTTGACAGATGGAATTATTGCTAATATTCCTGTATCAGATCTTGCTCCCGGCGACAAATTAATTTGGAAGATGAAAGTTGATGGAGCCTCTTCAAGAAATCTATCTCTTGGAGTTGACTATGAAAACGGAACGTCAGATATTTATCGGATAACAAATAATGGATACGACAAATGGGTAGAATTGTCACTTCAGACAGACTCTATATTAGGAGTCAATCGGATATTTGCAACCGCTCAATTTGGATACAATTCTCGTCGAGTCCTGATAGACAGCATTCAGTTGAATCATTTGCCATTTAATCGCGAAGAGTATCAAAAGGCAGGATATCAGCGTTCTATTCGGCCTGCAGGACGCAGGATTGTCCTTCCTCCCGACACTTCTACAAATTCAAGCAGTGTGCCTGAGGTTATGTTATCCAAGCCTTCTTTATCAACTGAGAAGAGCCTCGGAGTAAGAACTCTGCGATAGCGATTGAAATAGCTTCCATAGACCCAATACCACTCTTCTTTTTCCACCTTATCCCATTCCTGAAATGCTTTGTGTATTTCAAATACCTTACTTTGTGACACGCGGCATACTAATTTCCTACCATCCGTCATTGTGCATAGGCAGACTATAGAATGAGCCTTAGAGGCGTCGCTTTCCAATTCCTGTTTCGAGCATCTGTGACTTACAGTAATATGTCGACCAAAACGATGGTTGATTTCTGTCATCAACTCTCTGAAATATTGTCCATGACTCGAAGTATCTTTTATTTTTTTATAGTGTATGAGATAATGGATCATTTCATGAATCACTACATCTTCTAAAATCGCTTCTTCAAGATCATATCTGCTACTTAGTGTGAGATGATAAGTCTCCTTTGATTTACGAAGCATGGAAGCTTGTCGTTCCACTTTAAACTGGCCCATAAACGATCTTGCTTGTGATATATGCAATATCGGTGTAGGCAGAGTATTACTGAATATGTCCTTATTAAATCTTTGAAACCGATCTTCTAAAAATTGTATTGTTGCTCTCATGTAAAGTTTTTTCTATGTAGTATAATTGCTGCAGTAGAAAGTGCCAAAAGCCATAGAATGACACCCCATAGAGGTATTTGATGGTGGATTACGAATTCAGAGCCGCCCGAGAGAATTTCCGTCCCTCTAAGAAGCAGATTGTAGCCATAATCAAGCAGGCTACCAAGCCATCTTATCTCCATTCCAGCACATAAAAGTCCTGTATATATTGTTCCAATGGAAAGATATGCAGGAAGTATAGGTAATAGCAAAAGGTTAGTCGGCAAAAACATTAACGGTATTTGCGAGAAATAATATGATGTCAATACCCAAGAAGCTCCAGTCGCCACAAGAGTAGCAATAATTGACCCACATACATAGTACAATACAGGATGTTGCCTATGGCCGATAGGATTTAAAGGAGACGCAAATGCAATTAGTGCGCCTACGCAGACAACACTCAATTGAAAACCGGCATCAAAAAGAGCAGCCGGATCAAAAAGCATTATAAGCAGACAAGCCGAACTCAACGCATTTCCGGCGAAATTTTTTCTTTCCACTACAATCCCAATGAAGGCAAATGTTGTCATTATGCAAGCTCTGATGGATGAATAAGCGAAGCCGGTCAATGCCACATATAGCCATAGTACGACTAACGCAAGAATATAACCCCATTTATATCTTCCGGCAAATTTTATAGGCATCATAAGTAAGATAAGAAATCCTGCAAGAATCCCTATATGTAATCCACTTAGTGCAAGCATATGAGCCATGCCACCTTGCGCAAAACTCAGTCTGGTCTGTTCATCAAGCCCTGTTTTATCCCCCATCAGAATAGCTTTCAAAAAGTCTGCTGTTGGTTTGGAAATATGACCTCTCTCTATTGTTGTCTCAATCTTTTCTCTGATTTCAATGAAGATATAGCGGAGATTCTTGCTTCTCCCTGCCACTTCAATTCTTTTTGGAGAGATCCATCCACTATAAAGAATGCCTCTTGCTTTCATCATTGGCATAATTTTTCTTCCAATTTCAGTAGTGTCAGAAGAGACATCTTTAAGTCGGCTGGATGGTATCTTTATAATATCTCCAGATGAAAGTTCTATCACCCCAGTCCTGATCCTTGCCCTCGCTCCATTAGTTCCTTCTACTATGACATCCACTCTTTCTCCATAGGTTTTTGTTAAAGTTCCGGTGACTTCACAAGAAAGATATTCAGGAATCTTTTCACCAAAGCTACGTTCAAGTGTATTGGGTCGAGAAAGAGATTCGTCAATGATCCCAATCCCCACAAAAAGAAATATCATCCAGACGATGTGCCATTTTCCAATTCTAAAAGCAGATACTGGGTCTTTAGAAAAATTCAATAGAAAAAGATAAAGAAGAATGGCAATCGCTGTTGGAAATGCTCCAATCCACCAAGGCAATTCTAATACCCTGGAAAGTATGATACCTCCGGCAAGCGAAAGCATAGGAATCAGAGGTCCCCTGAGCATAATACCCCTTTGTAATTAGATATCATCTCATGACCCTCGACTTTCGCAAGCGAAAGTCGAATTATCATTCCATATTTTCCAAGCACCTACAGCCTGAAGGCGAAGCATTTCGAGACCGTTGCTCACGATACATCCGTGAGCTTTGCATATCTTCATGAACAGTGTCTCATCCGGATTATATACAAGGTCATAACAAATCTGCCCACTATGAAGATATTCATACGGAAATGGTGCTGCTTTATTTACATCAGGACTTGTCCCAAGAGGGGTGCAATTGACTACAACCTTCGCTCCATATACTATCTCCGGCGTGAGCTCCTCATAAGCCAAACAGTCTTCTCGATGATTCCTTCCTACAAGTTGAGTTTCAAAGCCAAGATTATGCATCGACCATACTACAGCTTTTGAGGCTCCCCCTGTGCCAAGAACCAATGCAAAGGGCTTCTCTTCTTCCTTCGATGCCATATTGAAATCGGCTTTCTTCAATACTTCTTTCATTGATTCAGTAAAGCCAAATGCATCAGAATTGAAACCTTTCAATAATGTGCTTCCAGATCTCTCGTCTCTTGTTATCCTGATCACATTCACTGCTCCAATTCCTTCTGCTTCTTCACTCAGGGCATCAAGATATTTCAAGACTTCCACTTTGTATGGGATGGTTACATTAAGACCTTTGAGCAGCGGATGCTCATTAATAAGTCCGGGCAAAAGATCAATATTGGAAAGAGGGTAGAGGTCATACCTTGCCGGAATATCTTCCCTTTCAAATTTCTCATTGAAGTATTTAGCAGAAAATGAATGTCCCAGTGTCTTTCCGATCAATCCGTATTCTTCCTTTACCATATCACAACTCTTTCTTCTTCTGGGCGCCACATACGGTCGCCCTCATTGATTTTAAATGCCTTGAAAAACTCATCAATATTCTTAAGTGTCGCATTTGTGCGCAGCTTGTCGAGCGAATGAGGATCAGTCTTTGTTCTCAGTTTGATCTCTTCTTCCCTTATGTTTCCAGCCCAAACATTTGCATAAGCAATATAGAATCTCTGCAATGGGGAAAGTCCATCGATATCTTCCATCTCTTTATTTCCTTGGCTGTCGAGATAAGCAGTCAATCCAATTCTTAAGCCACCTTGGTCAGCAATATTTTCTCCAAGAGTATAGCGGCCATTCGCATGAACTCCGGGGGCAACTTCGATAGCGTCAAACTGATCCACCAGTTTGTCAGCAAGTGCTTTGAAGCGCTCTGCATCCTCAGGTGTCCACCATTCGGCAAGATTGCCGTTTTTGTCAAATTGTCTGCCACTATCGTCAAATCCATGAGTCATCTCATGTCCGATCACTACTCCTATGGCACCATAATTCAGAGCGTCATCTGCCATAGGATCGAAATAGGGAGGCTGAAGTATAGCAGCAGGGAAGCACACTTCATTTGTGGTAGGATTGTAATACGCATTGACAGTCTGTGGAGTCATATGCCATTCCTCTTTGTCGACCGGCTTATTCATTTTTGAATAATTATCCTTCACATACCATTTGGATGCCTCAAGAACATTCTCAAGATATGATTTCTTAGGGTCTATAAAGATTTCAGAATAGTCTTTCCATTTGTCAGGATATCCAATCTTGACTGTAAATGTCGAAAGTTTATCCAATGCTTTCTCTTTTGTCTCATCACTCATCCAAGAGAGACCTCTAATATGTTTTCCCAGGGCAGACTTTAGGTTTTCAACGAGTATTTTCATATACTCTTTGTTTTCCTCGGGAAAGTATTTTTCCACATATAGTTTTCCCACTGCTTCTCCCAGCATCGAGTTAGGAATTGCCATAGCACGTTTCCAGCGAGGTTGAAGTTCATCCTTTCCGCTCATAACACGGTCGTAAAGTTCGAAACTTGCATTAATAAAGTCGTCACTAAGAAGGTTGGTGGCATCGCTTACTGTTTCAAAAGTCATATAGTCTTTGATCTCTTGCTCAGTAAGTGTTGGAATATAAGAAGTGATGAATTTCGTAAAATCAGGATTTGCCAAATTGGCTTTATCCACATTTTCAAGCCCCAAACGATTGAAATATGTATCCCAATCAAATTCAGGATAATTCGATCTTATTTCATCGATAGTCTTTATATTGTATCTTTTTCTTGGATCCCGACGGTCTTCGCGTGTCATTTTGTGTCGGGCAAACTCTGTCTCAAGTTTTATGACAGCTTTCCATACTCTTTCTTGTGCTTCTTCGTCATATCCAATAAGCTCCATAAGCCTCTTGACATAGGTCTGATAAGCTGCCAATATGATAGCATGCTGTTCGTTATCCTCAAGATAGTAATCTCGATCTCCAAGACCAAGCCCAACTTCGCCTATATGAAGGATATTCATATCTGAATTCATTGCATCTGTTCCCACACCGGTGCCGAAGAAACTCCCTCCTATTCCGGAATGTTGCCATGCAAGTAGCTCTGCCATTTTATTGGTATCGGCATTTGCTATGTGGTCAAGAAGCTGACGAAGAGGAGCCGCACCTTCTTCATTGAGCCGCTTTTCATCCATCCCCATGGCGTAGAGATCACTAACTTTTTGAGCAATAGTTCCGGAAGTTTTTGAATCTGCATGTTCTGAAAGATTCAGAATAAGATCTTTCAATTGCTCGCGGGCATTCTCACGAAGAAGATCAAACATACCGAAACGGGAATATTCTGCAGTAAGAGGATGCTCTTTCATCCATCCTCCATTGCTATACTGGTAAAAGTCATCCTTTGGAGATACGCTTTGATCAAGATTTTTCAGATTTATACCGTGAAGTGATTTATTCATTATGAATTATATATGTAAAGTAGTCAAAACTATCAAGTTATCAATTGTTCATGTTATTGCGTAAGTTCCTCAAGCTCCATTGTGGCAAGTTCCCAAATCGACATACCATTTTCAAGGTCTTTCTGAGCCTTTGCATAAGCATCAAGAGTCTCCTGAGTGGTGTCGCCGGCAGCGATTTTGTCTTCAATTTCTTTTTGAAGGGTTTCAAGTCTTGTTATCTCCGCCTCAGCATCCTTCACTTTCTTTTCAGCCTTCTTCACTACCTTTTCTCTTGCTTTCTGTTCTGCATATGAAAGTTTAGGAGTTGACTGAGGTTTATCATCCTCTTGCAAAGTAGATTTGGGAATAGCTTCTGAATATGGAGTGTTGTCTTGTGATGGTTGATTCTGTTTCCCTGTTGGGGATTTCGTTAATTCGAGTTCTCTAAGATTCTCAAGATTCTTCGAACGCAAGAAGTCGTAGATTCCTCCCAAATTTTCCCTAACTTTTCCGCCACCGAATTCATATACTTTTTCTACCAACCCATCGAGAAAATCTCGGTCGTGGCTAACAATTATTACAGTTCCATCAAAATCTCTGATTGCATCTTTAAGGATATCCTTTGTCTTAAGGTCAAGATGATTGGTGGGCTCATCGAGTATAAGAAAATTCACAGGCTCAAGAAGGAGCTTTATCATCGCAAGACGTGTCTTTTCGCCTCCCGACAACACCTTCACTTTCTTGTCGGAGGCTTCTCCTCCAAACATAAAAGCACCAAGTATATCCCTTATCTTAAGTCTGATATCACCAACAGCTACATTATCGATTGTTTCGAAAACAGATAGATTTTCATCAAGCATTTGTGCCTGGTTCTGAGCAAAATACCCAATCTTAACATTATGACCGAGCTTGAGCATCCCTGTATGGTCAATCTCTCCCATAATGCACTTCACAAGCGTGGACTTTCCTTCACCATTTTTACCTACGAATGCAACTTTTTCACCCCGACGAATTCTAAATTCGGCATGATCAAACACCTGATGGTCTCCGTAAGCCTTGCCTACGTCTTCAAGAATGAGCGGGAAGTCACCGGAGCGTGGAGCTGGAGGGAATTTAAGACGAAGACGACTGTTGTCTACTTCATCAACTTCTATTGGCACTATTTTTTCAAGTTGCTTAATTCTACTTTGGACTTGAATTGCTTTTGTAGCCTGATAGCGAAAACGCTCTATGAATGCCTTAATGTCTGCTATCTGTTTTTGTTGGTTTTCATAAGCCCTCATTTGCTGCTCCACTCGTTCCTTTCTCAATTCTGTGTAGGGAGTGTAGCTTACTTTATAGTCATACGCCTTTCCGCAAGATATTTCTATAGTTCTACGAGTGACATTGTCAAGAAAAGCCCGGTCATGACTCACAAGCATGACCGCTTTGGCTTTAGTCTGCAAAAACTGTTCCAACCATTGAATTGACTCTATATCAAGATGGTTGGTTGGCTCATCAAGAAGAAGAAGATCCGGCTTTTGAAGCAGTATCTTGGCAAGCTCCACACGCATTCGCCATCCCCCGGAGAACTCAGAAGTAGGGCGGTCGAAATCCTCCCGGTTGAAACCAAGACCCATCAAAGTCTTTTCAACTTCAGCCTCCATATTGTCGGCCCCTTCCATCGATAACCTATCGTTGAGATATTCAATGTCTTCTATAAGTTTCGAATAGGAGTCGCTCTCATAGTCAGTGCGTGTGGCAAGCTGATTATTAAGTTCTTCAAGACGCGCTTTATGCTCGTCAATATGTGCGAAAGCCTTGCGTGCCTCATTGATTATCGAAGTGTCATCGGCAAGCTTCATCTGCTGTGGAAGATAACCTATTGTGACTTCTGTTGGTTTAGAAACCGTCCCGGAAGTCGGCTGCTGAAGTCCGGCTATGATCTTGAGCATCGTAGATTTACCCGCACCATTTTTACCGGCAAGGCCAATCTTGTCTGTTTTGTTTATGACGAAACTTACATCCGAAAAAATCGGACGTGCTGAAAATTCCATTGTCAGGTCGTTGACACTTACCATTCTTCTTGGTTTAAATGTTTAATAGTATTTCAATTTAAGCTTTATCCCTTTCCTCGTGATATTGAATAGCTGCTTCCATAAAAGAATGGAAAAGCGGATGAGGATTGAGCACAGTACTTGAGTATTCGGGGTGATACTGAGTTCCGATCATCCAGCGTTTGCCCGGAATCTCGACAACTTCCACAAGATGAGACTTTGGATTCTCTCCAACACAAATCATGCCAGATCTTTCAAATTCTTCGCGGAAAGCATCATTAAATTCATATCTGTGGCGGTGACGTTCGCGAATATCCGTCGTCCCATAAGCCGTGGCTACAAGACTTCCGGGCTTAAGTCTACAATCATATGCCCCCAATCGCATTGTTCCGCCCATGTTGGAAATATGCTTTTGTTCCTCCATCATGTCTATCACGTTATGCTTTGTCTGAGGATCCATTTCTGTGCTGTTGGCATCTTTATATCCAAGAACGTTGCGGGCAAATTCAATTACCATACATTGCATTCCAAGACAAATACCGAAAGTCGGTACATCCTTTTCTCTACACCATTTCAATGCTATAAATTTACCCTCTATTCCACGATTTCCAAATCCCGGGGCTATAATTACCCCGTCAAGACCTGCCATGATCTCACCTACATTATCCTCCGAGAGTTTCTCACTATGTATGTATTTGAGGTTCAGTTTGTGATGACAATATGTGGCTGCCTGAAAAAGAGATTCATTTATTGATTTATACGCATCTTGAAGTTCAACATATTTTCCCACAAGTCCAATTGTCACCACCTTTTCAGCTGTACGTATTTTTTCTACAAAGTCAAGCCATGGCTTCAATAATGGATCTCCATATATCGGGACGTGCATCTTGCGGAGCACAATTTCATCCATATTCTGGCTATGGAGCATCAATGGCACCTCATAAATGCTGGGGCAGTCGAGAGATTGGATTACGGCATCTTTTGCCACATTGCAGAACTGGGCTATTTTTTCACGCATTCCTTCCGGAATATCATGCTCCGTGCGGAGGACAAGTAAGTCTGGCTGGATGCCGAGTTGTTGTAGCTGCTTGACAGAATGTTGGGTCGGTTTAGTCTTCAGTTCTTTGGCAGCATGTAGATATGGCACATAAGTAAGGTGTATGCAAAGCGCACTATCTCCAAGTTCCCATCTCAGTTGACGCACGGCCTCAAGGAAGGGGAGTGACTCAATGTCGCCTACAGTGCCTCCAATTTCAGTTATGATAAAATCAAACTTTCCTGTGTCTCCAAGCAACTTGACATTGCGTTTAATTTCATCTGTGATGTGAGGAATGATCTGCACTGTCTTTCCAAGATAGTCGCCCCGACGTTCCTTTTCGATTACGTTTTTGTATATTCGACCGGTAGTAACATTATTAGCTCGTGAGGTTGGCACATTGGTAAAACGCTCATAGTGTCCTAAATCAAGATCAGCTTCATGACCATCTTCAGTGACATAGCATTCGCCATGTTCGTAGGGATTAAGAGTGCCGGGATCAATATTGATATAGGGATCAAACTTCTGAATTGTAACCCTATAGCCGTGTGCATTGAGCAGACAGGCAAGAGAGGAGGATATGATACCCTTTCCAAGGGAAGAAACTACACCTCCAGTAACAAAAATGTATTTTGTCTCCATGCTGTTAATATTTATTCAGCACGCAAAATTACAATTTTTTTCAGACATTCGCAAGAATATCTTTTAAAAACATCGAAGTTGCTA
>CAZGGB010000064.1:0-16692 GCA_964525115.1 uncultured Sangeribacter sp.
GTAAATTCGCGCTGCATCTTCTTATACCAGCCGAACATGTAGCCAACTTCGCGGCCACCAACACCTATATCACCAGCTGGAACGTCGGTATCAGCTCCAATATGGCGAGAAAGCTCCTGCATGAATGCCTGGCAGAAACGCATCACTTCCATGTCGCTCTTTCCACGAGGTGAAAAGTCGCTACCACCTTTTGCACCACCCATAGCAAGTGTGGTCAGTGAATTCTTGAATGTCTGCTCAAATGCAAGGAATTTCAGAATTGAGAGGTTTACTGATGAGTGGAAACGTATACCACCTTTATACGGGCCAATGGCATTGTTGTGCTGAACACGGTAGCCCATATTGGTGCGCACTTTACCCTTATCGTCAATCCAGGAAACACGGAAGCTATATATGCGGTCTGGAATACACAGACGCTCGATGAGATTTACGTTTTCGAACGCAGGATATTCATTATAAACGTCTTCGATTGATTCGATCACTTCTTCTACAGCCTGAAGATATTCCGGCTCATTGGGAAATCTTCTCTGCAATTCTGCAAGAAACTCTTGTGCTTTCATCTTTTTACCTTTACTGTTGTTATTGTTGTTTGTTGTTTTTAACGTGAGAAAAAAGGAAAGCAACAACACTTTCGCTCAATTCTGCCGCAAAGTTAGCAAAAATATTTCATTAAATCAAACATTATATCATTTTTCTTAAAATTTCTTATTTTAACAACCATGTTCGGAACAATTATACCGACAAACTAAAGACATTTCATTTTGGAGATAGATCAACAATTGATAAATTACATTCATCTCTAACTTTTTATTGAATATTTTGGCATTTCTTTTAAAAATTCTTACCTTTGTAGATTAGATCACCATATTGACGATTAGAGAATTGAGATGAGAGTTTGGTTAGTGTGTTTTATATTGTGCGTATGTGCTTTCGTTGGGTTTGCCGATGAAGGGACTTTTCCAGCTTGGTATGAGACCACAACTTCCCTCAATATGAGAACGGGAGATAATACGAGAGCACAAAAGATCACCACCCTTCCAGCTCATACAAAGATAAAAGTAGAATACGTCACTTACAACAACTGGGGCGTAATTCACTATTTAAACAAAAGGGGATACGTCAGCATGCGCTATCTGAAATACGTAGGAGATACTGATACAAGTCCCAAGCCAAATAATAATACAGTTCAAGCAAAAACAAAAAAGACAGAAAATGCATGGTCTTGGATAATTACAATAGCGCTTTGGATTGTTGGCTTTATCATTATTAGGAATTTTGCAATCAATCTATTAGATAAGGCAAGTCGGTTTATGTATAAGGCATATTGGATAGTATGTGTTCCATTCTATTTTCTTAACTGGCTGCAACGTTATCTTTCGAAACCTTGGCGATTATTCTATAAGGGGAATAATGGGAACGATTCCCAAAATGCTATATTGCGAAACATATATCAGTGGGCTAAAGTGCCGCTTTATATTGTCCTTACACCTCTCAGATTTTATAATGCTGTCTATTTCAATATGATTGTGCATTGCGCATTTGAGATGTATAACTATCTAATTGAGGTATTCATGCCAAGCAATGATAATGAGGGCGCTGATGACAACCTACGTCTTGTAGTCTTGACTCCTTGGAGAATATTGAAATACGTAATATGGCATGGCGGATTAACTGTTATAGAAAGTGGAATATGGACAATTATTGACACTTTTGTACCGGCCTTGACACTCTTTCATGGCACCAATGAAGAGGCAAGTACCACCATAACTCATGCAGGAAGAGATGGATATTCTTGTCGTCTGACAGGAATCTGGAATGTTGGAAGTGGAAACTATGCCGGCAATGGTATATATTTTGCACCAGCTCGAAGCACAGCTTTGCATTATGCCTGTGGATCATTGATTGTCTGCCGAGTATCGCTTGGAAAAGTCCTTGATCTTGGATTGGCACCTAAGTATATATTCAATCAATGTGGATATCCTAACGCAATTGGCGCCACTAAATGGGGATTGCAAAATGGATACGTCACTGGAGAATGGTGGCGCAAAGACCGCAAATGGTGGGAATATTGCATGTATGACTGGAAAAATAGGTATAACTATAGCTGGAGGATTCGACCACTATATGTATTAAATCTATATGATGAATCCTTGCAACAAATTCCTGGTGGAATGTGTCATTGGCTTTTCCGTAAATTGGTAATATCCGACATTATAACGTATCTCGATGAAAAGCTCAATTGATTTATTTCTTTAAAAATATCTATTTACAGTATGATATTGTGAAAAATTTTTCTTAACTTTGCCATATAATCAAGGTTCCTTTTATATCATGAAAAGTTTCAGGCCAACAAATACACTATCACTCAGAGTATTATCTCTACTTATTCTCATATCTATCATGGCCTCGCTATGTGGATGTATCAATAATAAATCCTGGCAGAAAAATGAAGGGATGATCTGGAATACGGTTTGGCATGCGACTTATTTCGGAGACTCTGAGGCGCTCACTGCTGCCATTGATTCTCTTCGTTCGGTTGAAAACAGTCTCTCTATCTTTGACAATAACTCTCTAATTTCTTATATCAACAATCATGACAGCGGTCCGGTAGACCATCACCTTACCAATGTATATGAGATGTCGGTAAAAGTCAATCAGGCGAGCAATGGTCTATTCGATCCCACACTGTCCCCGCTCATAGAAGCATGGGGATTCGGAGAAAATCATATTCCTACGGCAGATACTGCTTTAGTGAAATCACTGCTTCCCTCAGTTGGCATAGATATGACAAGGATTGAGAATGGAATTTTGTATAAATCTACGCCACAAATGTCGTTCAATTTCTCAGCAATAGCAAAAGGATATGGTGTGGATGTTGCTGCGCAAGCTCTGATGGACAAAGGATGCCACGACCTTATGTTAGAAATTGGTGGAGAAATTGTATGCCGAGGACATAATCCGGAAGGCAAGAAATGGAAAATCCTTATTGAAACGCCTGATGAGGAATATCTTAAAGAGGTATTCAAAAATGAGAAGACACCCTCATTCAACGAGCGCTTAATCGTAGAGCTGAATGATGAAGCACTTGCCACATCCGGCAACTACCGAAACTACCACTCCGATTCCGGTCAAACATACGGACATACCATATCTGCCAAAACAGGTTATCCGGTTAAGACAGACATATTAAGTGCTTCTGTCATAGCCCCAACATGTATAGAAGCGGATGCGCTCGCCACTGCTTGTATGCTAATGGGATCATCTGAAGCTATGGCAATGCTGCTCGAAAAGGGACTTGCCGGTGCTTTCATCCTTTATTCTGGTGATATTATGGTCAATGACAAGATGAAACAACATCTTGCCAAGACACATTAAGTTCACTTTTTGGCCATGGAAATCGGACAGAATGCAAATAAAAAATCCGTTATCCTCTCTTCAATATACCTCGGCATTCTTTTCATTGCCATCTGGTGGATGTCGTCAAACGTCGTTTGGCTTGGTGACGACATTGACTACAAGTACATGATGAAGGGTGAAATATGGCAATCATGGGGATATATAAATTCCATTGAAGATTTTTTTAAATCTCAATTTACACATTACACACACGTCAACGGCCGATTTATAGCCCATTCATTAGTCCAATTGTTCAATGCCCACCTTGGACAACAGGTTTTCGCTGTCTGCAACGCAATTGTTTACACTCTCTTCGCCTTATTTTTAGGCCATGTAGGGCTCGTAAGATTAAGCAAAAACTCCGCTGGCATACTTACTGTCGTCAACTTATCAGTTCTTTGTTTTATCACAAAAATGATGCCAACATGCCAGATCGGATATATATGGGGTATGCTCGCTAACATTATATGGTTGACTTTCTTTTTCAGAACCAACAAACCATCATGGTTTGCAACAATCAGTATGTCTATTGCCGGAATAATTGTAGGAAATTGGCAAGAATCCGTTTCCATAGGAATATGTGCAGGTATCGGGATATGGTGGATCTGGCAGTTGATACAAAGTAGGAAATCATTATATGGTATTGATTGGAGAAGAACCTGTATGATGATTTGGTATGTCATCGGCACGGCTACAAATTGTCTGGCTCCCTCTACCATAGGCAGGACTTCAAGCATACACATACCTCTCCCCGACCAAATGCTAATTGCAGCATATTCGTTTCCTGCTATAATTATATTACTTGTGTCATTGCTTTTATTAAAGTCGCATAAAGGAAATAATAAACTATTTTCCTTTAAAATTGATGATACTCAAATACCAAATGGAGTCATAATGTCAGCCATGTTGACTCTGATAGCATTCAATGTCATAGTAGGAATATATTCCAATCGTCAACTTTTCGGAGCTAACCTCTTTGCGTCAATTCTACTTCTACGCATTCTCCCCATGCACAAATTTTGTGTATTTATTAATGCAATGGCATCCTTAACGGTAATTGCCTTTTGGTCGCTTATGGCGATCGGAATAGACGAAATTAAGAAGCAATATGATGAGATAGTGGTATTACACTCAAGTTCAGAAGATGGAAGTGTTTATTTTGACAGAAAGAGGGTCATGACACTTGGGTTTCCATTAAGAGCAAAATATTATGAAGACATACTCGGACAATTCGACAACGACCTTCATCATTCCATGATGAAAGATTTTAAACATGTTAGAAAAGGAAAGACACTTAAACTCAAACCATCATCACGTGTAGATTACGAAAATATACAGCAATATGCACCAGGGCATTTCAATGTGACACTAAAAGAGCCTCCCAAAGGAGAGGCTCCAAGAGAAGTTATAGTTTTCGGTCATTATCTCATTTCACGAATAAAAGCATCTCCAAGAAGAATAGAGGTGACGAAATACTCCAATCGTTATGCTTCATTCGCCACAGCAGTTATTATTCCTGAATTTCCTTTTTTTGCTGCCGACTCTGTGATTATCTTACCTCCCAGCAACAAATAAATGACAATCATAGTTTTGGAGATGGAACAAACCATCCGATGTTGACACCAAAATTCCAACCATCAAGAGCCGTATTATAAGATGAAAATACTGCAATTGAAGCAAATGGCAATGTTCCTACTAAGCTGATTCTTCCAAGAAATTCAGTTTTATTAAATGGTACATTCCATTGAGAGGAATCTCTGAATTTTGAATATACATATGCGTCACCTCTCAACTGGATTCTTTGGAAAAGTTTCCAGACAGGAATTGCTCCTACTGCTATAAAATCGTCACCTCGAAGTTCAGGCACATAACAATTGTCCATTGACTCAAGTGGTACGAATGAATAGGATGTCATCAAATCTGTTTTATCGTCAGAAAAACGTCGGCCAACAGATATTCCGCCTTGTGCAAGAACTCCCATATTGAAACTTTGACTGACAGAATAATAATTGTTCCATAGCACATTTACCTTACCCCTCCAAACATTCTGCTGAATAGGATTCTTTGCATCTTCTATAAGAGATTTTGACTTCATATGTTCTCCACTTACAGCCGCATAAAATCTTCTGCCTGTCTCTGGGAATGTCTTTTCTCCTAATGTATTATACTCATATTCCAACATACCTTTAGCCATTTTCACCTTATATTGCTCTCCATAGGCAGCCGACAACTTGAACAATGCAGACCTCCCCTGCCCTACTTCATATGCAGCTCTTACAAAATTGACATTAGAGACAAAAGATTCAATATTCTTAGTACTGAAAAAGAATGGAAGATTGTCATAGTATTTCTTCTTGGAAGCAACTCCCTCCAAAGATATATATGAAGGATTGTAAGAATTTAGGCGAACTCTTCCTTTCAGTTGTGCGGCTATATAAGACTGTCCTCCCCACAAGGAAAGTAATGCATCAACTGAATTTTTTTTCAAAGAATGATATCCCAACCCTGCATATATAAAACTACCTACACCTGTCGACAACCATCCACCTGCAGATGCTCTCCAAGGTTGCTTTAAGTTTGCTTTCAACACAAGTTCGTCGCCATTAGCTTCGGGTAAGATTTCATACACATCTCCTTGCGAAATTGCATTGTAATAAGCTTCTTCCACATCATTCATAGTAATTTTGCCTGTTTTACGTGCCCTGCTGGTGAAGACAGACACAAGATAATCTCTATCTTTTCCAGTCACACCTGGCGTAGATACAGTCTCAAAACTAATTTCAGGAACTTTTTCCGCAAACTTAGCTCTTCTTTCATTCACTTCGGCAAGCGAACGCCGTGACTTAAGTCTTGACTTAATTGAGTCAACCCATTGAAGTCCTGTCTGATATCCTATATTATATATTTCCTGAGCTTTATCAAATGAAAGCACTCCAAAATTTGTCACCGGCACTTGAATCTTAATACCCGATTCCGGATCAAGAGAATAGTCATTGTTTTGGATAATAAGGTCCTCAAGCTCGGAATACATATTATTGACATTTGGTTTCCCATCCGGCTTTGACACTGAAACACCTATTATAAAATCTGGATGAAATTCTTCTTGCATCACGTCGACTGGGAAATTATCATATATTCCTCCATCAAAAGCCAATATACTATCGACCATAATCGATCTATAGACAAGAGGAAACGACATTGATCCTCGCACAGATTCACCCAAAGAACCTCTACTGCATACTACCTTATGCTTCTTATATACATCTGAAAATACACAACGGAATGGCACAAAAAGATTGTCAAAGTTTCCTCCACACGTTTTAGTGTATGGAGTGAACAGCTTGAGAAATTCTATGTTCATCGGTGTCGGATCTATCAGGCTTTTTGGCATCACCTGATTGACTATGTTGACGTTATCTTTCCCGAAACTGACCTTACCCCATTCCGGAGTAGGATCAGGTGTACTTACATATGAAAGATTATTCTTATTAATTGTACCGCTACTCCAGTCAAGAAAGTCTTTAGAGGTCATCATATTGAGCATTGAATCAGGAGTCCAACCGCAACTATAGAGCGATCCAACGATTGAACCCATAGATGTTCCTGCCACATAATCTATTGGAATATCGTTGTCTTCCAATGCTTTAATCACTCCGACATGGGCCACGCCTTTGGCGCCGCCACCACTTAAAACGAGACCGACCTTGTCAGCAGCCTGCGATACCGCAGTTGCCAACAAGGTCGCTAATATGACTAAGGTTTTGTGTTTCATAATAATAGTATAATTTGGATTCGTGATTATACTATTATTAACAAACAAACGTTGCTTTTGCTTAAGTATTGTTAAAAAATTATCAATTCAGCATTCTTATCTTTTGCTGAATCTGCTCAATATCCTGCTCTATGAGTTTTATTTTTCTCTCAAGATCTTTAAGCATAGAATTCCCGGCGCTCGACTTTACATTGAAGAATCCCATATTATTCTGGTAAGTCTTCAAGTCGTTGCGTTTTGCCTCAAGCTGACGCATGAGATAATCTTTCTCACGCTTCACTTTTGATGAGTCGTCTTTAATATCTTCCATCTTTTGCTCGAAACGACGCATATTATTGCGGCTTTCGCGATCGTCGAGAGAATTATAGATCTTGTCGCAAATTTCCCTGTATTCAGCTCTCAATTGATCTTTTAACTTGAATGGCACATGGCCGATCGAATTCCATTTCTCTTGGAGTTCACGCACTGCAGGAAGCAACTCCCTACGCTCCATTTCAAGATCAAGCTCCTTAAGCTTGGCAATCACTTCACGTTTAGCTTCAAGATTAGAATTTTCTTCTTTCTTGCGATCGCCTGATTCTGTCTTTCTGCGGTCGAATACTGCATTGCAGGCGGCTGTGAATCTATTCCATATCTCATCTGAGTGCTTACGTCCGGCACTGCCGATTTTCTTCCATTCATCACGAAGTTTCTGCACTTCTGCCACAGCGGCTGAAATCTTCTCTTCTGAGGCAAGAGCTTCAGCTTTCTCGCAGAGTTCAGTCTTCTTCTTTAGATTCTCGCTGTATTCTTCCTTTATTCTGTGGAAGTAGTCGGCTTTTGCCTTGAAGAAGATGTCGCAGACATTACGGAATCGATTGTAGAGCGAAGCATTATTTTTTCGGGAAGCAAATCCGGTTTCTTTCCAACGTCCCTGCAGATCGATCACCTTCTTTGTGGCTTCATCCCAAGCATTAAATGAGTCAGGCAAAGATGCTACTATTTCTTCAGCCTCCTCACAAAGTTTAAGTTTTGCAGCCTCATTAGCAGCCTCATTAGCTTTACGGCTTTCAAAATATTCTTGATGACGCTTTCTGACAACGGATGATGCCTCTCTAAACTCTTCCCAAAGTGGCTCACGGTAATCTTTTGCTACAGGTCCTGTCTCACGCCATTCATTGTGAAGGATCATCAACTTATTGATAGCATCTACTACGTCGGGATTGTCAGCAAGAGCTTTAGCCTGATCTACGAGCTGACGCTTCGCTTCAAGATTCTTCTTGAAGTCAAGGTCGCGAAGCTCTTTATTCATTTTTAATTGATCATAGAAAAGCTCGACAGCAGTCTGGAATTCTTTCCAAAGTCCGGTCACTGCTGTATCGGGAAGATCTGCTTTTTCCTTGAATTGCTTCTGCAAATCTTGAAACTTTGGGAAGTTGATGTTGACATTGTCAATATCAGCCGCGATTTCCTTTATACTTGAAAGTATAGTCTGTTTTGCCTCAAGATTTGCTTCCCGCGTTTTCTGATCTGCTTCAAGCCATGCTGCGCGTATGTCGCGAAACCTTGCAAACAGGTCGCGCATCTCGGCTTCACCCTCGTCAGGAACAGAGACAAACTCTTCGGGGTTTCCGCCCTCAGCGATGTGCTTCTCGAGTTCTGCAAGAGTTTCTTTGCTTCTGAGAGCAAAATACGCTCCTTTTATTGCTTGGGCTTCGTGATGCTCAGTAGCCCTCTCCTCCTCTACAATGGAGCGCAAGGCTTCGATAAGTTCACTTTTTGACATTTCTGAAAAGCGAAGTTTACGCTCTTCGGCTTCTAACTCTGGAGTCTCAACGTCGACAGGCGTTACTCCGGCGGTGGGTTCAGGAAGTTCCACTTCTGAAACATTCTTTACTTCGTCAGTCATGGCATGATGAGGTTATAAGTTGTTTATTCTTCTACTTTAATTGAAATGATACGGATATCCTCTAAAGGACGGTCGCGGCCATCAGTCTCTGCTTTTTGGATTTTTTCCACTACATCCATTCCGTCGAGAACTTCTCCAAAAACTGTATATTGGCCATCAAGATGAGGCGTACCACCTATAGTGGTATAATCGCGCACTTGATCTTCAGTCATAGTGACAGGCTTTACGTTAGCCTCCGTCTCTTTGATAAGTTCCTGACGCAGATTCTCAAGCCCTACACTATCTTTGGCAAGACGAAGCTGCCTGATAGTATCCATATTCTGGCGTTGCAGCTCCATGAAATATGACTGTAGCTGTTTCTGCACCGACATCTCTTCCATCCTCGATAATTGCTGAGGAAGATACTTCTTGCCAGTCACAATATAAAACTGGCTTCCAGAACTTTTACGCTCAGGATTCATCTCGTCGCCGGTGCGTGCCGCAGCAAGGGCGCCATATTTATGATAGTGTTTGGGATAAACTATCTCTGCGGGGATTGTGTAGCCGGGGCCTCCAGAGCCAAGCATAGCTCCTGCCGGAGCCTCCTTTGATTCAGGATCTCCTGTCTGTACCATAAAATCATTGATGACTCTATGAAATAGCACTCCATCATAATATCCTTCCTTTGCAAGCTTCAGAAAGTTGTCTCTGTGAAGAGGAGTGTCATCATACAATCGAATCTTTATATTGCCTGCGGTAGTGGCTACATCAAGAGTAGGTCCGGCCGGCACTTCGCTTTGAGGTGTTGCTGCGTTCATTTCTTTATTCTGTGGATCTTGCCCTCCGGGAATTTCATTTCCAGTGGCAAATGCAGCTGTCGCTATCAAGGCCACTGCTCCTAAAGAGGCTATCGATATGATTGTCTTTCTTTTCATTAAACTATATTAAAATTTAGATACCATCGCCGGGATAGATTCTCTTATAAATGCGTCGGAATGTATCGTCTGACATCTTGAGTTCTTCAGCACGCTCTTTATAATCTGATCCCCAAATTGCTTGAAGCAAGGATCCAATATATCTACGCTCACGATCTTTTTCTATGGCTCCTTCCACTAATGGAGTGATCCATGCGGCAAACTTTTCGCGGTCGACAGCGCACAGAAATCTTGCTGTAGAAGCAAGAAACTGCCCTGAAATATCAGCTCGACATAAATTGTCAAAAAGCTCCGGCATAGAATCTATGCATGTATCCACATTATTGACTATATAGTCGTATGTAGCCATCCCATCAATATCCCCATTCAGGTTTTTCAATGTTTCACTCATATTTATTCTGATTTATCCCATGCTAAAGCCACTTGACTTTGCATTGAAGGAATATCAAAGCGCAAATTTACACAAAATATTCGAATTAAATGGTTTTTCATCAAAAAAAATTGTTTTTCTATCCAAATTCGTTTGAATTATGTTTTACTTTTATAAGATTTTCATTAAAAATCTACGTAAAGTGAATAATTCAGACAAAAGAATAATAGTCATCGGACGACAATATGGTGGCACTGGGCGTAAAACGGGTCGAGCTCTCGCAGAAGCGCTTAATCTTCCTTATTATGATAAGGAGATTATCAACAAGGTTTCTGCCAAATACGGTTATGACCCCGAAATTTTGCATCGCGCTGATGAAAAAAAGCCTTCTCCCTTCCGAAGTATGTTGCTCGGGAAGTATGGGGTCATGGACATGTATGCCACTTCCCCTCTCAGCAGGGAATCTCTGTACGAAGCGCAGACCAACGTAATCCGCCAAATTTGCAACGAGGGCAGCTGTGTCATTGTAGGACGTACTGCCGATTATATCATGCGCGAGCACCCTGGTCTTGTCAGTGTTTTTATACATGCCCCTAAAGAATGGCGTGCCAACAACCTGATTCTTAGAGGCGAGGCATCGTCACTTGATGACGCTCTATTAAAAATCAGAAAAGCCGACAACGACCGTGAAGGATACTACAATTATTTCACAGGAAGGAAATGGGGATCGGCTGACAACTATCATCTGACCATTGACGCTTCGCTGCTTGACAACGAAGAATTGGTAGCAATGATAGCCCAATATATTGAAAAGAAGAAAAACTGAACCATTCAGTAAAATAAATGTAATATTATATGTGCAGAAGAGAGGTCTGTCGCTTCATGCCGGGCGCATGAAGAGGAAAGTCCGGGCAACACAGAGCACCATACTTGGTAACGTCAAGCCGGCGGCAACGTCGGGGTCAATGTGACAGAAAACTACCGCCTGTCTGGTCATAGGCCAGCAGGTAAGGGTGAAAAGGTGGGGTAAGAGCCCACCGGATGCCGTGGCAACACGACATGCCGCACATCCTATGGGTTGCAAGGCCAAATACACCGGCAGCAAAGGGCTGCTCGTCCATTGCCGGGGGGTAGGCTGCTCGACGCTTCGGCGCCGGAGCCATCTGGCGACAGATGGTCAAGATAAATGACAGACAGGATTTTTCTCTCACAAGAATAATCCTACATAACCCGGCTTATATCCCTTCTGCACTTTTTCTACGGGGCGGAGACGCGTCCGCCCCGCCTTTTTTTAAGTCAACTACTATGGGAGAAGAAAACACAAACGACAAAAAAGCAAAACGACCCGGTTTTATCGACCGCATTATCGATAAAATAGAAAGGTGCTATAATTATTGCGTCTCCGGCGTATGGTCTGATAATCGCAAGACAATGAAGGTGCGACTTATCAAGACCATCAATCTCACAGTCCAAGCCTTTCTCAACCGTGATCTGCAAATAAAGTCAATGGCCATCACTTATCAGACTGTATTTGCAATGGTCCCGGCTCTCGCGTTGCTCCTTGCAATCAGCAAAGGCTTTGGGTTTCAAGAGATTGTAGAAAAAGAGCTCTACACCTATTTCCCATCTCAAAGCAAGGCTCTCGGAGCAGCTCTTGGTTTTGTAGATTCTTATCTCGCAGAGGCATCTTCAGGCATTCTGGTAGGTGTTGGTTTTGTAGTCTTGCTGTGGACTTTGATCTCTCTTCTCAGCAATATTGAAGATGCTTTCAATAATATTTGGGATATAAAAGTGGGCAGAAACACCATTCAGAAAATCAAAGATTACATTGCTATTTTTCTATTGATTCCCATCCTTATGATTTTAAGTTCGGGTATATCTCTTTTCATGTCTTCCACTGTGTTGGCAGCAGTTCCATTCGCATTCCTAACACCGATGGTCAACACCTTGATGGAACTTTCACCTGTCGTGCTTACATGGGGAGCTTTTACCCTATGCTTCTGGCTCATTCCTAACACGAAAGTGGAATTCAAGTTTGCCGCAATTTCCGGAGGATTCTGTGCTGTAGCATTTGAAATACTTCAGTTATTGTTTCTCAATGGTCAAATCTACGTCTCGAAATACAACGCAATTTATGGATCTTTTGCTTTCCTTCCTTTGCTTCTTATTTGGCTTCAACTAAGCTGGCTTCTCCTTTTGTCAGGTTGCGGATTGACTTATTCTCTACAAAACGTATTTTCATATAATTTCTTCGGTAATCTTACTACCGTGGCAGAAGGATATTTTCGGAAAGTGCTTCTTGTGGTGACAGCTGTGGTCTACCGTCGATTCCACTTAGGGTTGCCGGCTCCTACTCGCAATAGTCTTTCGATGATATATGGTCTCCCCATTAGAATGGTCAGCAATATAGCAGATAAACTTCAACTCGCAGGATTGATACAACTAAATGAGAGTCAAGGCGGAAAGGATGATCCCGGGATGATTCCAACTACCGACACAGATAAGATTCTGGTGAAAGATGTTGTCATGAGGGTCGAATCGGCAGGCATGAAAGATTTTATTCCGGAATTCAACACCACCTACAAGCAAGCGTTATCTGAATTGAACAGTATATCTGAGCGAATGTATGATGCGGCTGGAGACATGCTTATACGTGATCTTGACATTTTTGTGGATATCGACACCTCTTCCAATATGGACAAATCTTCAACTTTAGACTCCGGCTCGTAAGATTTGAGACGGATCCAAAAGATTAAAATAGCATTTTTTTATGTTTTGCAACATTTTTGACCTTTTTTTATCCACAATATTTTGTCGGTCTACATATTTTGATTAAATTTGCGACAATAGATATAAATGATTAACTACAAATATGAGTTACCTGAAATTTGACAAAAACCTTATGATAAACTTGGAGCAGAGTCTTCCAAAAGAAATGCTCCGCACCAACAAATCAGGGGCTTACCATTGCACTACTATTGTTGGTTGCAACACCCGCAAACAACATGGACTGCTCGTGATTCCAATCCCGGAAATGGACGACAAGGCCCACGTGCTTCTTTCAAGCCTTGACGAGACTGTAATCCAGCATGGAGCTCCATTCAATTTAGGACTTCATCAATACGGTCCCGACGTATTCTCACCAAATGGACATAAGTATATCAGAATGTTCGACTGTGAGACAGTGCCTACAATGACTTATCGTGTCGGAGGAGTGGTGCTCACTAAGCAGAAGACGTTTATCAGCAATGAAAACAGAATTCTGATTAAGTACACACTCGTTGATGCTCATTCCGACACCACACTGCAGTTCCGCCCAATGCTTGCATTCCGCAACGCCAATGACCTCGTGGTGGAAAACACTGCTATCAACAAAGAGATAAAAGAAGTAAAAGATGGCATTTCCACTTGCCTTTACTCCGGATATCCTAATCTCGTGATGCAGTTTAGTAAACCCGTGAAGTGGGTCAACGACGGACACTGGTATAAAGGTATCGAATATTACAAAGATCGCGACCGTGGAATTCCTTATAAGGAAGACCTATGGGTGCCAGGATATTTCGAGCTGCCGATTAAGAAAGGGGAAAGCATAATTTTCAGTGCCGGCACTTCTGAGATTAATCCTGCTGACTTGGAAGAACTATATGAAAATGAAATTAAATCTCGCACCCCCCGCACAAGTTTCTACAACTGTCTCAAGAATTCAGCAAAGCAGTTCTATCTGAAAAATAAGAACGGAATGTATATAATGGCGGGCTTCCCTTGGTATAATGTCCGCGCTCGCGACGAGCTTATGGCTCTCCCTGGTTGCACTCTTGCAATCGACCATAAGGAGGATTACATTCAGATAATGTCAACATTCCTTAAGGCCCTTAACAAGTATATTGAAACAGGAGAGAAGGACCGCACCATCCATGAGATAGACCTTCCGGATATCCCACTCTGGACCATATGGGCTATACAGCAATACCGCCGTAACACTGACACTCGTGCTTGCCGCGAGCTTTATGGAGAAACGGTAAAGAAGCTTGTAGACGATATCCGCAATGAAAGAATTAAAAATCTTCACCTCAACCCAAATGGTCTTCTCACAAGCAATGGCACCGACTCCCCCGTCACCTGGCTGTCGGCTTCTATCAATGGTCGTCCGATAATCCCGCGCACCGGATATATTGTTGAATTCAATGCCCTTTGGTATAACTCACTACGTTTCCTCATTTCTCTTTATGAAGGAGAGCCGGAAATGAAGGAATACTTAGATGAACTCTCATCCCTTTCCGACAAGGTAAAGGAAAGCTTCATCGAGACATTCCTTAACGACTATGGCTATCTTTATGATTATGTCAATGGCACATATGCTGATGTTGAGGTGCGTCCCAATATGGTGATCGCAATTGGTCTGGAATATAGCCCTCTCGACCGCCGTCAGCGACGCAAAGTTCTTGATCTTGCCACAAGGGAACTTCTTACCCCTAAAGGTCTTCGCTCTTTGAGCCCAAAGAGCTATGCTTATCGTCCGAACTATGTTGGAGGTCCCGTAGAGCGTGAATACGCAGTTCATCAGGGACCAGTGCGTCCATGGCTCTTCGGATTCTATGCCGACGCTTATATTAAAGTGTTTGGTGTAAGTGGACTCGGATTCATAGAAAGGAAACTGATAGGCTATGAAGACGATATGTCGGAAAACTGTATCGGATCCCTGAGCGAGATGTATGACGGCAATCCTCCATTCACCGGACGCGGTGCAGTATCAACCGCCAAGAACGTTGGTGAAATCCTCCGCACCATCAAGAACGTGAAAGAACTCAACAAATTACAGAACTACGATAATTAACAAGATATGAAGGCATTAATGTTCGGGTGGGAATTTCCCCCGCATATCCTTGGCGGCCTTGGCACAGCTTCATATGGCCTTACCAAGGGAATGCATGCTTGCGGCGATATGGATATCACGTTCGTGATTCCAAAACCATGGGGCGACGAGGAAAAAGGGTTTGCCACCATCATAGGGGCCAACTGCACGCCTGTGGCGTGGCGTGATGTAAGCTGGGACTACGTGGAAAGTCGCATAGGAAAGGTCATGAATCCTCAGCTCTATTATGATCTGCGCGACCATATTTACGCAGATTTCAACTATATGAGACTTAACGATCTCGGATGCATCGAATTTTCCGGTCGCTATCCAGATAATCTAATTGAAGAGATCAACAACTACTCTATTGTAGCCGGTGTCATCGCTCGCACTGTAGAATGTGACATTATCCATGCTCACGACTGGCTAACTTACCCGGCTGGTATACACGCAAAGAATGTGACAGGAAAACCGCTCGTTATTCACGTGCATGCCACCGATTATGACCGTAGTCGAGGAAATGTCAATCCGACAGTGTTCGCCATTGAAAAAGACGGCATGGAAAATGCCGACCATATCATGTGTGTTTCCGAGCTTACTCGTCGCACTGTGATTGAGAAATATGGTATAAATCCGGCCAAGGTTTCAACTGTACATAATGCAGTAATACCTCTCGACCAAGAATATCTCGACATCAAACGTCGCACTGAAGGAGAAAAGGTAGTCACATTCCTTGGACGAATCACAATGCAGAAAGGTCCTGAATATTTCGTTGAGGCTGCTGTGAAAGTGCTCCAGAAAGACAAAAACGTGCGTTTCGTAATGGCAGGTAGCGGCGATATGATGGATGCGATGATCAAGCTTGTGGCAAAACGTGGCATAGCTGATCGCTTCCACTTTACAGGATTCCTAAGGGGTAAAGAGGTCTATGAGATGCTCCGCGATTCAGATGTCTATATCATGCCTTCTGTATCAGAGCCATTCGGTATTTCTCCTCTTGAGGCTATGGAAATGGGTGTCCCGAGCATCATTTCAAAACAGTCAGGGTGTGCCGAGATCCTTACAAATGTCATAAAGACCGACTACTGGGATATCGACGCAATGGCAGATGCTATCCACAGTATACTCCATTACCCTGCCATGTATAAGACACTCCGAGATAAGGGTATCGAAGAGATTCATGGCATCACTTGGGAGAAAGTCGGCAAGAAAGTTATCGGCATCTATAAGGACGTCATCGCTGCCCGCAACCATTAAACTTTTAAACCTCCTAAACTTCTTAAACATCTTAAACTTTTTAAACCAATAAAACTAAAGAAGTTATGAAAAACGTTTGTTTTTATCTCAACATACACCAGCCCTACCGTCTAAAAAGATATCGTTTCTTTGATATAGGCAACGACCATTACTATTATGATGACTTCGCCAACGAAGACATCATCAGCAATCTTGCTGAAAGAAGCTACATCCCGATGTGTCAAACACTTCTCGATATGGCAA
>CAZGGB010000065.1:0-16652 GCA_964525115.1 uncultured Sangeribacter sp.
TCAGTAAAATATATTTTGGAATGTAGCAAATGATGATTTTGGAATGTAGCAAATGATGATTTTGGAATGTGGCAAATGATGATTTTAGAATGTAGCAAATGGTGGTTTTAGAATGTAGCAAATGCTGATTTTGGAATGTAGCAAATGCTGATTTTGGAATGTAGCAAATGCTGATTTTTAGGATAAAATAAATGTGCTGTTTTAGTTTTAATATGGAGGGTAAGATGACATAATATTGGATATATCAAGAATTATTAGTAATTTTACGCTATGGATGGGAAATTTACTAACCTTTATACGTCTGTTCATTATGATTAGTCGTCTGTTTTGCTCTCTTACATTTGCAATATTGTGCTTATTCAATGTCATGGCATTGGAATATGACATCACTCTTCGAGATAGCATTCTCTCTCAGATCTCAGGTGCCTCGATATCTCCGAATAAAGTCAACATAACAAAATACGGTGCTAAGGGGGATGGAATGCATGACACCCGCCTTGCATTTGAAAAAGCTATGAAAGATGCCAAGAAAAAGGGAGGTTTGTACATTGCAGTTCCTGCCGGAGTGTATTATTTGGAAGGTCCATTGACTTTAACCGACAATGTTTGCATCGAACTTGAAGAAGGTGCTGTTCTGAAATTCTCTCCTGATTCCAAGCATTATCCGATAGTGAATACAAGTTGGGAAGGAACTTATCTGCATAATTATTCCCCAATGATCTATGGATATGGTCTGAAAAATGTAGCAATTATTGGGAAAGGGATAATTGATGGTAATGCCATGTCTACATTTGCTACTTGGAAACCAAACCAGAAAGCTGCGCAAATGCGTAGCCGAGAGATGAATCATAATGAAATTCCTTTAGCAGAACGCATTTTTGGAGATGGCGATTGGCTTCGTCCTCATCTCATTCAGTTTTTTGATTGCACAGGTGTCACACTTGAAGGAGTAAAGATAATTAACTCTCCATTTTGGTGTGTGCATCTTTTAAGAAGCGAGAATGTGATATGCCGTTCGCTGCGCTATGATGCTAAGTTGGTCAATAACGATGGTATTGATCCGGAAAGTTCTCGAAATGTATTAATTGAGGATATTCATTTTAATAATGGCGACGATAACATAGCTATCAAGAGTGGGCGTGACAACGATGGATGGAATACAGGGAGATCCTGTGAGAACATCATCATCCGCAACTGCCATTTCAAAGGATTGCATGCAGTGGTAATAGGTAGCGAGATGTCTGGAGGAGTAAGGAATGTCTTTATGGAGGATTGTGACTATGCCGGATATTGCAAAAGAGGCATCTACGTGAAGACCAATCCTGACCGTGGGGGCTTTGTGAAAAATATCTTTGTCAGAAACTGCCGCTTCGATGAGGTAGAGGATTTATTCTATATTACCAGTAAATATGCCGGTGAAGGTCTTGACAACAATCATTTCTCTGAAATCAGCAATATCTACGTGAATGGACTTACATGCAATAGTGCCTCTAAAGCCGCTCTTGTACTTCAAGGCACGTCACAAAAACCGATTACTGATGTAGTCTTTGAAAATATCTCTGTAGGAGAAGCAAAAATTGGTGTAAGTTTCTCCGAAACCCGAAATGTGTCGGTAGGGGAGTGCCATATCGGTGGCACTGTCGATGTTCCCTCACAGATTTCCTCTAAAGACAATATCTTCAATCGGTAATCTCAATTGTATTAATTATTTCAGGTGTCCTCAATTCAATTTTTTTCAACAATTGTAGTTGAGCCTTAGTCCTGACAAGATTATGTTCTGGATAGGAAATTTTATAATAGGTGTCTCCATTAATATAGTCAGTTAAAAAGCGAACAGCTTGCATATAGGGGAAAAGTGCCACTGCATTCGGAAGCCATGCAAGTTCAGTTTCAGTCAGGAATGATTTAGCTTCTGATAGATACCCTTCAGTGAATGACTTAAAAATGTCAAAATTAAAATCAATTTTTGAGAGGTCAGGTTCATCCTCTGCCGAAGTGCAAGCTCCAGTGCGGAGAAAATCACCGTAATCGCTGAAAATGAAAGAGGGCATTACAGTGTCAAGATCGATTACACAAAGCACATTCCCATTTTCATCAAATAGCATATTGTTTACTTTTGTGTCGCAATGGCATATACGCTTTGGTAGTTGGCCTTCCCAATACATTCTTTCAGGCTCGCACATCTTTTCCGCGCGCTCCTCAATCTCTGCTATCAAAGGCATCACATCTTTCACACGTCCTGCCTTGTCTTCATCTACTGCTTCCCGGAGCTGGCTCAATCGATATTCCATGTTGTGAAAGTTGGGGATACTCTCTATAATCTCACAATCAATGTCTGTAAGCATACTCTGGAAATGTCCGAATGCTTTTCCTGCCAAATAGGCACTTCGGGGAGTCACTTCTTGAAGTGTACGTGATCCAGATATGTAGCGGCTGATTCTCCAATAGAATGCCCCATCAAAATGATAAGTCTTCAATGAGTCTTTCGTCTTGACGAATTCAAGAACTTTTCTTTCTATGTCGTTGCACCCTTTCGCTTCCAGTTTCTTTTTGACGTGGGTTGTTACTGCCTCAATATTACGCTGCATACCTTCCACATTCTTAAATACATTGTGGTTGATACGCTGCAATACATAGTCGGGTGCATCCCCTAAGGTGGAGACAAGATAAGTGTCATTGATAAGTCCATCCCCCAGGGGACAGATGTCTTTTACTTCATCAGAAATTTGGAAGCGGGAGACTATTTGAGATAATTCTTTCATAGAGCAAATTTAAGATAAAAATAAGAAACCCGCAAATATAATCATTCATTTTCTTGTATTTTTCAAAGAATATGAATACTTTTGCATTCTTAAACTCATAACCCTTTACTTGAATAATGAAATTAACGAATCTGCTTATTTGCGTCGCTTCCTTCGGGATCATTGCTTCTTGCAATTCCGGCAAGAAGGATTCTTTACTGATTGAAACAGAAATACCCGAACGTCCAGCAGGACAAACTGATATGCTTGGGTTTGCTGCCGAACCTCTCGACACAGTAAGAGTCGGTTTCATAGGTCTTGGAATGCGTGGTCCTGATGCTGTGGAGCGTTTCACTTATATTCCCGGCACTAAGGTCGTGGCTCTTTGCGATATAGATTCCGCTCGCGTCGAGGAAACTCAGAAATATCTTGATAAAGCTGGACTTCCAAGAGCTGCTGCTTACTATGGTTCTGAAGATGCCTGGAAACAGCTTGCCGAACGTGATGATATCGACCTTGTCTATATTGCTACCGACTGGAAAAATCATGCCCCAATGGGACTCTATGCTATGGAAAACGGCAAGCATGTGGCTATAGAAGTTCCTGCCGCAACTTCTCTCGAAGAGATCTGGGACCTTGTCAATACCTCAGAGCGCACTCGCAAACATTGCATGATGCTTGAAAATTGCGTTTACGATTTCTTTGAGCTCAATACGCTAAATATGGCTCAACAAGGACTCTTTGGCGAAGTGCTTCACACAGAAGGTAGCTATATTCATAATCTAAAGGAATTCTGGCCCGAATATTGGAACAATTGGCGAATGGATTTCAATCAGGAGCATCGTGGCGATGTGTATCCCACTCATGGATTCGGACCTGCTTGCCAGCTTCTTGATATCCATCGCGGCGACAAGATAAATACGCTCGTTGCCATGGACACAAAAGCAGTCAATGGTCCTGCTTATATAAAGGAAAAAACCGGTAAAGCACCTGAATCCTTTGCTAATGGCGACCACACGATGACAATGATGCGAACAGAAAATGGCAAGACTATCCATATACAGCACGATGTGATGAATCCTCGCCCTTATTCAAGAATGTATCAACTTACCGGAACCAAAGGTTTTGCAAACAAGTATCCTCGTGCAGGGTATGCATTCGAACCGGAACAGATGGATTCGACTATCGTGCCTGACCATGAAAATCTTTCAGCCCACTCTTGGATTTCAGATGAGCAGCAGGCTGCCCTGACTGCGAAATACACTCATCCCATCATCACTGAAGTGGGTAATCTTGCAAAGGAAGTTGGAGGTCATGGCGGCATGGATTTTATTATGGATTATCGTCTTGTGTATTGCTTGCGCAATGGTCTCCCTCTCGACATGGACGTCTATGACCTTGCCGAGTGGAGTGCAATGGCTCCACTCAGTGCTATCTCAATTGAAAATGGTTCAGCTCCTGTAGCCTTCCCCGACTTTACCCGTGGAGGCTGGAACAAACAGCAAGGCTATCGTCATGCCTACAAACAGTTGGAAAAATAATAGCTTTTTTAATTTATAGGAGTCGGGGCCTAAGAGTGGTATGTGTTGAGGAGTGTCAACTCAATTTTTTGCAAAATGGCATATGAAAAGAAAAGGGGATGAGCATAAGGCTTTCCCCTTTTCAGTTGTTTATAACTTGGCAGTTTATTTCTCGTTTAAATAAACGATAGCATATCGTTTTCTTTGGCTATTTGGGAAAGGCTGTTTCGGCGGTCTCTCTCCACTAAATCGTCAAACTCAGAGGCTTTGAGTGAAGATATTGAATTAGGATTAATGCTGTCTTTAATACGATCCTCTACCCAAATCTGTTCGTTTGCCTCAAATTCTTTCGCAGCTTTATCAAGAGCCGATTCCATTTCAGGGATACTTCCTGCATTGATGACCTCATTGAAATTAGACTCTGCAATTATCTGTCCTGATAAGTCGACCCAACGTTTTGAAAGTTTTCCTTTGGTTTTGACTTTTTCAGAAGAATCTTTATTTTGGGTTGCCTGAAGATATTTGCATAGTGCAAGTTCATAGAGCTTTATACCCTTTTCAAGCGACTTTTTCTTAATCTTCAGTCCTCTGTATCCTATATAACCTTCTGAATCTTCAGGCACGGAAAGTAATCTTTCAGAAGTATCAATTGCTTCAAGTATCATGTCTACGGTATATGGATTCAGTATACTGTAGGTGATTCTATCGTGAAGTTGTAATCCCTTATTGAGTCGACGGTCACGTTTCGGCCATTTCTCTTCATCTCGTTTAAGTCCATAGCTCTTGAGCATAGCACCTGGCACAACGATTGTATTCCCTTTAGGATCGCCAAAAAGATAAGAGAAAGGAAAATCAGACGAATCGGGATGATTCTTATGTTCACCCATGACAAGCGAGTACGCGCCAATTCTGGATCCATGCATAATGTAAGAATTGGAGGAAGTCTTGACCCCGCGCTCCAATACACCCCAATGCACAGGCCCCATTTTATACATATGGTTGCTCATATTGGTGCCGGAACCTGCATTCATGAATACGGTATGGCATCCGATCAGAAGCGAACTCTTGTGCATGCTCACTGTAAAGGGTCCTGCAAGCACAGCACATGCCTCTCCATTTTCCATAGAGCAGTTGGCAAAAAATAGGGAGTCGTGGGAAGTGAATCCCTTATCAAGTATGCAACCTTGACCTACATATGTATTCCTAAGAATGCATCCACCTGTGACTATAGCATCTTCTATAATGAAATTTTCAGCATCTACTCCAGGTCCGATGAATGTTATGCTTCTCTCTTTGTCTGTATTGTTTACTACACTTCCATTATGAAGTCGTGAAGCTCCGTCGATTTTAACTCCCGGCCATATCCTGATGTCTGTGATGGGTCCGCAATTCATGATTTCTGCGTTATTCCCTATTTCAAGCATATCAGGAAGATCAAGAATCTGTCTGGTGATAAGCGGTAATATTTTCCCTTCTGACAATTCTGGCAATCTTGCGGCTAAGGTGGCAATTTGAGCAGATATACCGGGATAAATCCTTACTGGGCGAGTTCCGGTCTCATCAAGCACTGCAACGTCGATGCCAACACCACACATGGCATTCTGGGCATTCTTTATTTTTGCCACATTGACTATCTTCACATTATCGCCTATACGGATATTAGAAATACCTCCGAGAACATTGATTATCTCAGGATTTGCACCAATTGTTACCGGCCCGTTGAAATAGACATTACGTATCTTGCTGAGGTCTGTTCCATCCTTTATGGATACCAAACTCCAGTCATCACTAATGCAGCCTTGCTTCTCCAGAAGTTCTATATCGCTTTTTTTCATATCCACACATCCTCCTTTCTTCACTCTGGAAGATTATCTTCATATTTTTGGAAAAGAAAATCATTATATGGAAATCTTTCCACGTGAATCTCTTTCGCTTTTTCGTAGAGAAGTTCCTTTAGTTTGTCTATATTTATTTTGTCTTTAGCAGAGATAAAGACGCAATTGTTGTTCATCTTCGCCATCCAAGTCTTCTTGAAGTCTTCCAGGCTTATATTTTCTCTGGTAGCCGGTGTAAGGTCGTCAGGATCTTTTGGCGTATATTTGAAAGCATCTATCTTGTTGAAGACAAGTATCTGGGGCTTTTGGGCTGCTCCGCACACTTCACTTAAAGTCTTATCAACAACCTCAATCTGTTCCTCAAAATTAGGATGACTCACATCTACCACATGCATCAGGAGATCTGCTTCCCTCACCTCATCGAGAGTTGATTTGAAGGAATTGACCAAATGAGTCGGAAGTTTACGAATGAATCCGACAGTGTCTGAGAGCAGAAACGGAAGGTTGTCGATTGTCACCTTTCTGACCGTCGTGTCAAGAGTTGCAAATAGTTTGTTTTCTGCGAAAACGTCGCTTTTGCTCAGAAGATTCATGATGGTAGATTTGCCAACATTTGTGTAGCCAACGAGTGCCACACGCGTCATATTGCCACGGTTTTTACGCTGGATGCTTTTTTGCTTGTCGATATCTTTAAGTTCCTCTTTCAGACGGGAAATCTTATCAAGGATTATTCGTCGGTCCGTCTCTATCTGAGTCTCACCCGGACCGCGCATACCTATACCACCACGCTGACGCTCCAGGTGGGTCCACATTCTGGTCAAACGTGGTAGAAGATATTGATATTGTGCAAGTTCAACTTGAGTTCTCGCTGTGGCAGTTTGGGCTCGCTTTGCAAAGATGTCGAGAATAAGGCTTGTGCGATCAAGTATCTTGACTTTAAGTTCCTTTTCAATATTTAGCACTTGCTTGGAGGATAAGTCATCGTCGAAAATTACAAGACCAATCTCATGGTCTTCAACATATTTGCGTATTTCTTCCAGCTTTCCGGTTCCCACATAGGTGCGCGGATTGGGATATTCAAGTTTCTGGATGAATCTTTTTTCCGGTTCTGCTCCTGCTGTCTGTGCAAGAAATTCAAGTTCATCAAGATACTCGTTCACTTTGGCTTCACTCTGCTTCTGAGTGATGAGGCCAACAAGTACAGTTCTCTCGTTTTCTTCTTTATTTATTATGTTATCTTCTATCATATCATCATATAGTCTATATACGATTTAACATTTCTCGCCCCCCATAGGTTGCACGGGGAGGGAGAAAACGTCAAAAAGATCGTACTCGCTTAGATTACTTTGCGAGTCGAGCAAGAAGGTCAGTCAGGAATTTCCAGTATTCCTCCACTGAAGGGATGTATGCCTTTTCGTTGGGGCTATGTATGTCTTTGAGTGTCGGTCCGAATGATATCATATCCATTCCAGGCATCTTTTCAAGGAAAATGCCACATTCAAGGCCGGCATGAAGGGCTTCTACTTTTGGCTCATGCCCGAAAAGGTCTTTAAAACTTTCTACGGCTGTCTTTAGAAGCTTGCTATCCGGATTTGGTGCCCAACCTACGCTTGGATCATTGGTCACGACTACACATCCTATGTTCTCATATAGCGCAGTGATCCGGTCTGTGATCTCTTCACGTTTGCTGTCGACAGATGAACGCTGATGGGATGTGACGACAACCTTGTCATCTCCTTCCTTATGCACGCTTGCCAGATTGGAAGAAGTCTCTACCAGTCCGGCTACGGCAAGGCTCATACCCTGAACACCGTTGGGAGTTCCAAAAATGGTAGATACAAGTGGATTGACGTATTCTTCAGCTATCATGCGTGCAGGCTTTTCTCGCATTCCCACAGTGAAAGAGAATGTATCGCCTTCAGCAAGACGTAGCTCATCATGAATGGTAGCGTTGTATATTTCTGCCATTTTCTCAAATGATTCTTCATTTCCGGCTGGAATTCCGACAAGAGCCTTGGCTTCGCGTGGAATGGCATTTGGAAGCCCACCTCCTTGGAAGTCGCTTAGCATGATTGTGCCGAATTCATCTTCTGCAAGCCAAAGGAATCGGGCGAGAAGTTGATTGGCGTTGCCTCGACCCAAATGAATTTCCATGCCAGAGTGGCCCCCTTTCAGATGGTCGATATGCACTTCATACCAATCAAAACCCTCAGGAGTCTCGACTTCCTCAATTGGATAAGTAGCAATTGTGCACATTGATCCAGCACATCCTATAACTATCATTCCGTGCTCTTCTGAGTCAAGATTGAGCAATATCCTTCCGCTGACAAGACTTGCATCAAGGCCGGTAGCGCCGGTAAGCCCTTGTTCTTCATCTACTGTGAATACAGCTTCCAGAGGTCCGTGCACAAGATCCGGATCTATCATAGCCGCCATTGCTGATGCGCATCCAAGACCATTGTCAGCTCCAAGTGTTGTCCCATCGGCTTTTACCCAATCTCCATCTACTATAGTTTTGATGGGGTCGGTCAGAAAATTATGTTCAATGTCACCACGTTTTTCGGCTACCATATCTTGGTGTCCCTGAAGAACGACTGTCGGAGCATTCTCATATCCTGGAGTAGCTGGACAATACATCACAACGTTGCCTACTTCATCTGTAGCATATCTGAGCCCATGTTTTTCTGCCCATCCTATAAGGAATTCTTTCATCTTGTCAAGATGATGTGTCGGACGTGGAACTTTGGTTATTTCATGGAAGCATTCCCAGACAAGCTTCGGCTTAAGATCAGTTAATTTCATCTTTTACTTGTTTTGCGTTTTCTTGATTTTCTCTTTTGAGTCTTCTTTTTTGCCACTACAGTCTGTTTCTGGTCGACTCCTGATTTTATTTCAATAGCTTTTTTGTCGTTGCCCGTGGTGTCAGACTGCACATTTGATTTTTCATTTTTGAAATTAGCATATTCTTTTGCCATGCGTGTATGGTAGCCACGTTTGGCATATGAAGGCCCGTTATATTTCCGTGCGAATGTCGTCCAATCCTTTTTCTTTAGAGATTCGAGCATCCCTGAGTTGCGGATGAAAACTGCGAACATTTCAAGCTGACTGAACTCGGATTCGCATACTTTCGCCACCATCTCCTCTACGCTTTGGCATCCGCACAGTTTATAATTAAACCCTCCTATCTGGAACATGCCCCAATATGTGCCCATGTCGGCAGCGTCTGCATTAATCTTTCGAGCATTTGTGAGAGATGTCCATTCCTTGAGGGCGTAGCCTGTGAGCCCTGCGGGAACTTTTGCATCTTTCAATTTTCGTCCTTTGGTCTTGCCATTATATTTGTCGAATAGAGATTTTGCATAGTTCACCACTGGAACTCCCGGAGCCCAGAAACCCTCAAGTTTAGGTCCGGCTTCAATCTTCACTACAGCCTTTATTGCCGCTACTTCCACTCCGAGTTCTTCAGCCACTCGTTTGAAGTCTTCATTGGTCAAAGTCTTATATCTTACTGCTTCGTCACTTTCTGGCATAGATGAGATGACAAGAGATAGCATCTTGTTCATCTCGTTGTCGATGTCATTTTCGGTTTTGTCTTCTTTGGTGATAGAATCAACACGAGCAGTCTTTGCGGTTTTCGCGGTTCTCGTTCTCTTCCTGGCTCCCTCCGCGTTTGTCGCGCAGAGAGTCAGGAGAGCAATTGCTGTGAATGGAAGAAGCCATCTCATGACTTCGCTACTTTTTCAAGTGTAAGGCAAAGATGCCTCCAGAATTTGTCAACAGTCGGAATAAGAAGTTGCTCATCAGGAGAGTGAACTCCGGTCATTGTCGGTCCGAAACTTACCATGTCAAGGTGAGGATACTTGTCGAGGAACAGTCCACATTCAAGTCCGGCATGTATGGCTTTGATGGCAGGTTTCACTCCAAAGAGTTCTTCATAAGCCTCGGCAGCTATTTTCATTATTGGAGAATTCATGTTTGGTGCCCAACCTGGATACCCGTCTGAATGATCTACCTTTGCTCCCGCAAGTTGGAAATGTGCTTCCACCTGGTTGGCAATGTCATATTTGCGGCTTTCTACGCTTGAACGCTGAGACGTGGTCACCTTAATTTTGTTTCCTTCTTCCATCTTGACTGCCGCAAGATTTGTAGAGGTCTCCACAAGTCCTTCAATGTCTCTACTCATTGAAATCACACCATGAGGTGCGCTGTAGAGTGCTCTGACAAGGGCGATAGAAGTAGTCTGATCGATACTATATTCAGGCTTTTCAGCATCTTCGATGACTATTTTTATTGATGGCTCTATACCGGCAAATTCATTTTCTATCTCTACTGCATATTTGGCAAGATCGGCCTTAACTTCGGATGCAAGCTTGGTGTCAAAGCCAAATACGGCATATGCTTCTCGCGGGATTGCGTTGCGCAAGTTTCCACCATCGAATTCCACGAGCTCCAGATTCCACTTCTGTGAGCAATTCCAAAGGAAACGCGCCACGAGCTTGTTGGCATTTGCCCTGCCAAGATGAATGTCACCGCCTGAGTGACCTCCCAGCAGACCGCTGACGCTGACTTTCATGTAAGAGAAGTGGTCGGGAGCAAGCGAGCGCTTGTATTCAAACCATGCAGTGGTGTCAATGCCTCCAGCACACCCTACGAATATCTCTCCATCATCTTCAGAGTCAAGATTGAGGAGTATGTTGCCTCCAAGCATGTCTTCACCAAGATTCTGAGCTCCTTCAAGTCCGATTTCTTCGTTGACTGTAAAGAGTGCCTCTACCGGACCATGCTTGAGAGAGGGATCAATCATCACTGCCATAGCTGCAGCAATGCCGATGCCGTTGTCGGCTCCAAGTGTAGTGCCGCGGGCTTTTACCCAATCTCCGTCTACATACGTATCTATAGGGTCTTTGAGGAAGTCATGCTCTACACCGCCATTTTTCTCTGCTACCATATCCATATGAGCCTGCAAGATTACTGTAGGCGCATTCTCCAGCCCTGGGGTTGCATCTTTGTGCATCAGCACATTGCCACATTCATCTGTCTTTACTGCTACATTATGCTTCTTGGCGAAGCTAATGAGAAATTCTCTGATCTGCTCTTCATGGCAGGAAGGACGCGGAACCTTTGTCACTTCGTCGAAGCACTTCCAGATTAGTTCCGGTTTTAGGTCTTTTACTTCCATTTTCTTTTCGGTTTTATGATATTTTTTCTCGTTTCTATGTGCTATTATTTGTTTTCAGACTTCAAAGATATGAATTTTATTTGATTTTAACAAATCTTTTACATTTCTTATCGTTCCTATCGCGAATTTTTATTAATTTTGCATTCGGATAGTGACCCAACTGTGTTTGGACGCTAACAGCATTAAGAAATATCAAATACAAAAAACAATAATGAAAAAAAATCTTTACACAGTCTTTGGCATGGCACTTGCCTTAGTCATTGGAACCGGAGTTGCTTCATGTGGCGATTCTAAGGATGAGAAGGCTGCCCCTGCCAAGAAGACCGCTGTGGCTGACAGCGTCGCTCTTCCAAACTACAGATATGTAGACATGGATACCCTTCTTACAAGGTATATTCTTGCAAAGGATTATAACGAAGAGATGATCCGTATGCAGGAAAATCTTGAAAGCGAGACTAAGCGTCATCAGACCTCTTTGCAGTCTCTTGCTACTCAGATTCAGAACAAGGTTCAGAACAATTCTTATCTTTCTCAGGAAAGTTTCGACACTGATCAGCAGAAACTTGCCTCTATGCAGAGTAATGCAGAGCGTTCTGTGGGTATGATGCAGCAGAAATATGCTGAGGCTGCCGCTAAGGCGCAGCAGGCTGTCTCTGATTCTGTGACTGCTTTTATTGAAGCTTATAATAAGAAACATGGCTACGACGCTATCTTCAATAAGGCAGCCGCACTGCACTTCAATCCGGCTCTCGACATTACAGATGAGATTGTTGAAGGTCTTAATGCAAGATATAATAAAGTAAAAAAATAAATTTTTAATATGAACAGGCGTCTGTGTGGTATTATTGCAACAATTATGGTGGCGATAGCTGCCTTGTTGCCGGTTGCATCTTTGGCGAAAGGATGGGAACCGGTGCGCACTGACGTATCAGGCCTCAGTTCTGTGGCTCACGATAATGATGTGGAGATTAGGGTATCGCCAGGTCATGTTGTGGTTATCGCATCCCAACCTGTTCAGATTAAGGTGTTCACAATTCTCGGTCAGGTCGTAAGCAATGAGTCGCTACCTGCCGGTACGAGTCGCTTGCCGCTTTCGCATGGTGTGTATATTGTGAAGGTTGGTGAATTGACTTGTAAGATAGCCGTCTGATGCTTGACACCTGAAAACCTGAAACCTGATAATATGGAATCAATAGATTGGAAAAACCTTCCGTTCGGATATATTCCGACCAATTATAATGTCCGCTGCACATTTAGCAACGGTAAATGGGGCCCTATTGAGGTCTCCGATTCAGAGTATATCCCAATGCATATGGCTGCAGCATGCTTGCACTATGGTCAGGAAGCTTTTGAGGGTCTCAAGGCATTCCGTGGGGCTGATGGCAAGATTCGTGTCTTCAGGATGGATGAAAATGCAGAGCGTTTCCGTCGTTCGGCTGAGGGCATAATGATGGAGCCGCTTCCTGTCGATATTTTCTGTGAGATGGTGCGTAAGGTTGTGGCTCTTAACGCCGAGTTTGTGCCTCCTTATGGCACCGGTGCAAGCCTTTATATTCGTCCTCTTGAAATAGGCATATCTCCTCAGGTCGGTGTTAAACCCTCTAAGGATTATATGGTAATTATATTTGTTACTCCTGTTGGTCCTTATTTCAAGACAGGTTTTAGCCCGACAAAAGTTTGTATGAGTCGTAAATACGACCGTGTAGCTCCTCTTGGCACAGGTGCGTTCAAGATAGGTGGTAACTATGCAGCTTCTCTAAAAGCAGGTGAGATGGCTCACGACATGGGATACTCTGTCATGTTCTATCTCGACCCGAAAGAGAAAAAGTATCTCGATGAGTGTGGGGCAGCCAATTTCTTTGGTATACGCGGTAATAGCTATATCACTCCGGCTTCAGACTCCATATTGCCATCGATAACTAACAAGAGCATCTGCCAGCTTGCCGAAGATCTTGGAATGACAGTGGAACGACGTCATATTCCTGTTGAAGAGCTTGAAACTTTTGATGAAGTCGGTGCGTGTGGGACTGCTGCAGTGATTTCTCCTGTCGGATTGATCGATGATATAGACACTGGCAAGCGTTATGTTTATGGCGATGGAACTCCGGGTGAAAAATCTACATTGCTCTACAACAAGCTTCGTGGCATACAACTTGGCGAAGAACCAGACACCCACGGCTGGGTAGAAATCATCGAAGAAAATTAATTATGCATATGCATTATAAATTAATTATAAATAAGTATTACGAGGAGGGTTCAGCCCTCCTCGCTTTGCTTCTGACCCACTCTGAGATGGTAGCTCAAAAAGCTATAAAAGTGGCAGAAGAAGCAAAATTAGATATAGATAAAGACTTCGTCTATGATGCGGCAATGCTTCATGATATAGGGATTTTCAGATGTAATGCTTCCGGGATCTATTGCTATGGTGATGAGCCTTATATACGTCATGGAATTATAGGTGCATCATTACTGAGGCAGGATGGCGTTGATGAATCTTATGCCCGGGTATGTGAGTGTCACACTGGAGCCGGACTCACTGCAAAAGAAATAGCGGAAACGGGATTGCCGCTTCCGCATATGGATTTTCTTCCAGAGACTTTGGAGGAGAAACTAATCTGTTACGCCGATAAGTTCTATAGTAAGTCTGGCGATCCTCGAAAGGAAAAGTCTCTTGAAAGGGTACGGGTTTCAATGTCAAAATTTGGTCAGGATTCCCTTGCCCGCTTCGATGCACTCCATCTTCTTTTCTCGGCTAAATGATGCTTGCATCATCCCTAATTCTCCTTTGTCTTCTTCTCATGCGTCGCACACCAATCTGCAATCACGCATTCTCCGCATTTCGGATTTCGTGCTGTGCAGACATAGCGCCCATGGAGTATCAGCCAATGGTGGGCATTTGAGAGTTTCTCTTCCGGAATATTCTTGACGAGTTCTTTTTCTGTAGCTAATGGAGTAGGGGAGTCCTTTGTGAAACCGATGCGGTTGCATACTCTGAATACGTGGGTATCTACTGGCATTGCTGCCTTTCCCCACACTACTGCAAGCATTACGTTGGCTGTCTTTCTTCCTACTCCCGGAAGCTTCATCAAATTGTCAATATCAGATGGCATCTCAGAATTGAAATCTTCCACAAGCATACGCGCTGCCTTAAGAAGGTGGCGTGTCTTGTTGTTTGGAAACGTAACGCTTTTGATGAAAGGGAACACTTCCTCTTCAGTTGCAGCAGCTAAGGAAGCCGGATCTGGATATGCCTCGAAAAGGGCAGGAGTGACCATATTCACTCGCTTGTCGGTGCATTGCGCCGACAAGATGACTGCCAAGAGCAGGTGAAACGGAGTGTCATAGTGCAACTCGGTCTTTGGCTCCGGCATGATCTCCTCAAAAGTGGAGATTATCCTGTCATATCTCTCTACCTTCCTCATTTTAACTTAGCGTTTCCCTCATTAGTGTGCTGCCACAAACTCATCAAGAAATCTTACGTCGTTTTCGCTGAAAAGTCGAAGGTCTTTGACGAGATATTTCAGGTTGGCTATACGCTCTACGCCCATTCCGAATGCATAGCCGGAATAGACATCAGGATCTATGCCACAAGCCTTGAGAACATTCGGGTCGACCATGCCGCAACCAAGAATCTCAACCCAACCTGTGCCTTTACACATTGCGCATCCTTTGCCACCGCATATGCCACAGCTAATATCCATCTCGGCGCTTGGCTCTGTGAAGGGGAAATAGCTTGGACGAAGGCGGATACGAGTCTCAGGTCCGAACATCTGCTGTGCGAATTCAAGAAGCACCTGTTTAAGATCAGCGAAGCTGACATTCTTGTCGATATATAGACCTTCTACCTGATGGAAAAAGCAGTGTGCACGAGCGGATATAGCTTCGTTGCGGTATACGCGTCCCGGACATACGATGCGGATAGGTGGCTGAGTATGCTCCATGGTTCGTGTCTGAACGCTCGATGTGTGTGTACGAAGAAGAATATCGTCCTTGCCGTCACGCTGAATAAAGAATGTGTCTTGCATGTCGCGTGCAGGATGGTCAGCAGGGAAATTAAGTGAGCTGAACACATGCCAGTCATCTTCAATCTCAGGACCTTCTGCAATAGTAAAGCCCATGTTGCCGAAGATATTGATGATCTCATTCTTCACAAGAGAAAGCGGATGGCGAGTGCCAAGATGGAGTGGGGTGGCGGTCCTTGTAAGATCGATGTTCCCTTTTTCCTTGTCCGCGTTGTCTGCTAATGATTCCTTCAGAGCTGCAAGCTTCTCAGTTGCAATATTCTTAAGCTCATTGAGCTTCTGACCTAACTCACGTTTCTGCTCAGCAGGAACGCTGCGGAAATCATTCATGAGGGCAGATATCTCGCCCTTCTTGCTAAGGTATTTGATGCGAAGCTGCTCCACAGCATCGGCTGTAGTAGCCTGAAGAGCGGAAATCTCAGCTTTAAGTCCTTCTATTTTGGATAACATATATATTTTGTTTAATCTTTTATCGAATTAATTATGCAAAGTTAATGAAAATTCTCCACATTCCCAAATCTATTGTTTTCTTAGAAGTTGTTTACACTTATTTTTTTATTTATCGGAAATTTTTATTAACTTTGAGGACTTAATAATCAATTATTGCAGCTGCAATATTATGGAAAAAGGAGAAAGAAGCAGAAAGAAAATATTGGATGAGGCATTCCGTCTGTTTGCTACCAAGCCTTACGAACAAGTTTCTTTCAGTGTGATGGAAAAAGAAATTGGTATTAGTCGAGGTTCAATGGTCTATTACTTTAAGAATAAAGAAGGCCTATATAAAGAAATACCGCAAGCAACTCTTTAATAAACTTGGAGTCCGCAACATCACGGAAGCCATCCTCTCCGCCACCAACAAAAAGTTGCTGTGAACATCAAGTTGAAAAGTCTCCAATTATCAATTCTATTTAGAATTTGTTTCGACTTATTTTAATAAATATATTTTTTAATTAATATTGTATTCGTAAATAAGTCGAAACAACCTCTTATCCCGAACTCGCGTTTAAAGTAAAATCTGGTCAAATCTTAAGGTAAGATCCGGCGAGTATTGGGAGTTCCGTGTGCCCTCTGTGTGAGCCTATTCAAATATACGCTGAATAGTCGTTCCTCTTTGGCAAAAAGCAAAAGGGTATGAAATTTTTTAGGGTATATAGCGGAAGTTTCAAAAAAATAATGTAACTTTGCAGATGGTTTCCCGACGTTTTGCCATAAGGGTCGGGATCCTACCCTTAAATGTCTAATCTACACATATCTAATCTAATTAGAAATGAAAAATATACTTGTCATAGGCAGTACCGGTCAGATCGGCAGTGAGTTGACAATGAAGCTTCGCGGTCTTTATCCGCAAGGCAATG
>CAZGGB010000066.1:0-16614 GCA_964525115.1 uncultured Sangeribacter sp.
CTTGAAAGCTCATTTCGATAAGCAAAAATTTGGCTATCCGCTAAATTTTTGCTTATTTTGCATTATGGATAATTATATAGTGAGCGCACGTAAGTACCGACCTGCCACGTTTCGGAGTGTAGTAGGGCAGAAAGCCTTGACTTCCACTTTGAAGAATGCCATTGCTTCCGACCGTCTGGCACAGGCATATCTCTTCTGCGGACCCCGTGGCGTAGGGAAGACTTCGTGTGCGAGAATTTTTGCAAAGACCATCAACTGTCTTAATCCGACAGCCGACGGAGAGGCCTGCTGCGAATGCGAAAATTGCAAGGCCATAGAGAGAGGCACCTCCATGAATGTGGTGGAGCTCGACGCTGCTTCCAACAACAGTGTCGATGATATCCGCGACATCACCGATCAGGTGCAGACTCCGCCGCAAGGTGGCAAATACCGTGTCTTTATAATCGACGAGGTGCATATGCTCTCGTCGGCAGCTTTCAACGCCTTCCTTAAGACGCTCGAAGAGCCCCCGAAATATGTTATCTTCATCCTTGCCACCACCGAGAAGCACAAAGTGCTCCCTACAATCCTGAGCCGATGCCAGACCTACGACTTCCGGCGCATCACGATTGAGGATATGGTGGAGCAGATGCAGTATATCGGCAGTCAGGAGGGGATCCAGACCGACCCTCGCGGCCTTGAGGTGATAGCGCGAAAGGCAGATGGAGCCATGCGCGACGCTCTTTCTATCTTCGACCAGGTGGCGGCATCCTCGCGTGGCAATATCACGTATGAGAGTGCCATTGAAAACCTTAATGTGCTCGACTACGACTATTATTTCCGCCTTGTCGAGATGTTCCGCACCGGCGACATATCCGGCGCATTGCTTCTCTATCGCGATGTGAGGGCAAAAGGATTCGATTCCCTTTTCTTCCTGAATGGCCTTGCCGACCATATCCGCAATCTTATGGTGGCTGCCGACCCTCGCACTGCTGAACTGCTTGAGACATCGAAAGACGTGGCTGAACGCTACACAAAACAAGCCACAAGTCTCCCTCTTCAATGGTACTACGCTGCGATGAAGGTGCTCAATGATGGCGATGTGCAATATCGCACCGCCACCAACAAGCAGTTTCTCGTAGAACTCGTGCTGATCCGGCTCTCACAACTTCTGAAACCCGCTACGCCCCCTTTTGACTTGGTGGACTGTGATTTTCCATTGGGCGACATCACCGGTGCAGCTCGCGCGCAAAGCGTGCAGGCAGCCCCCACGCAGTCCACACCCCAAGTTGTCGCCCAAAAGGAGGGCTTGTCTGACAGGTCTGACGTGTCTGACAGGTCGGATAGGTCCGACATGCCGAAGATAAGGAAGCGCTCTGTCAGCAGTTTCCGTCTCAACGACAATAGTGTCCAAGAGAAAATGGCACAATATGCCGAGCAGCGTAAAGAGCACCGTGAGCTTGTAGAACTGGAAGGCTTTAGCCGGGCATGGTTTGCCTATCAGCAGGCCAATCGGCAGCAGCATATCCTGACGAGTGCCATGCGCAACAGCAATCCTTCACAGACAGGTCCTGAAGAATTTTTGGCATTGGTGGGGCATCCGGCTGAAGTGCAGGCTTTCGAGCTCGCTATGCCGCAACTGATGGAATTCCTGCGCCGTGAACTCCGCAACGATTTCATTACCCTCCGCGTTGAGATTGACCCGACACGAGTCGTCAGCAAGCAACTCCCGCCGCATGAATTCCTTAAGGAATGCGTAGAAAAGAATCCGGCTCTCGGCGAGCTACTCCGCAAGCTCCAAGCCGAACTGGCGTGACGATCAACGATCAACGATTAACGATCAACGATTAACGATCAAATTCTCAATTCTCAATTCTCAATTCTCAATTACTTTCAATTCTCAATTCTCAATTCTCAATTAAAATTAAAATTAAAACTATGATACAGATCTCCAATAGAATCAAGGCCATGGCGCAGAGCGCTACGATGGCTATGACAGCAAAAAGCGCCGAACTCCGTGCGCAAGGCATCGATGTGATTACTATGAGTGTCGGCGAGCCCGACTTCAACACCCCCGACTTCGTGAAGGAAGCTGCGAAGAAGGCTATCGACGAGAACTATTCAAAATATAGTCCGGCTCCCGGTTATCTTTCCACACGCGAGGCAATCTGCCGCAAGCTTGAGAAAGAAAACGGACTCAAATACACCTCAGCTCAGATCGTGGTGGGCAATGGCGCAAAGCAGGAACTCTGCAACGCAGTTCTCTCGCTCATTAATCCCGGTGATGAAGTGATCATCCCTATGCCGGCTTGGGTCAGCTATGTGGAGATGGTGCGTCTTGCCGAAGGAAAGGTAGTTGAGGTGTGGGCAGGTGTCGATCAAGACTTCAAGATCACTCCTGAGCAACTTGAGGCTGCCATCACACCCAAGAGCCGCATGATCATCCTCAACAATCCTTCCAATCCGACAGGCAGCGTATATTCCGAAGATGAACTCAAGGGGCTTGCTGCAGTTCTTGCCAAATATCCTGATATCGTCATCCTTGCCGATGATATCTATGAGCACATCAACTTCCTTCCCGGCAGGGTGCATAGCATCGCCGAGTGTCCCGAAGTCTTCGACCGCTCAGTTGTCATCAATGGAGTATCTAAAGCATATGCCATGACGGGTTGGCGCATCGGTTATCTTGCAGCCCCTCTCGAAGTGGCTAAGGCAGTGTCAAAGCTTCAGGGTCAATACACCTCCGGCCCCTCCTCGATTGCGCAGAAAGCTGCCGAGGCAGCTCTCGATGGTCCTCAGGAATTCCGCTATGAGATGCGCGCTGCATTCGAGCGTCGTCGCGACCTTATCGTAGAGTTGGCAAAGGAGATCCCGGGTTGGATTGTCAACCGTCCCGAGGGTGCCTTCTATCTCTTCCCCGAGGTCAGCGCATATGTAGGCACTGTCACTCCTGCAGGCAAGAAGATTGAAAGCAGTGGAGACTACACCATGTATCTTCTCGAGGAGGCACACGTGGCATGCGTCGACGGAGCTGCCTTTGGAGCTCCCGGCTATATGCGTCTCAGCTACGCCACTTCCGACGACAAGATTCGCGAAGCCATGCGCCGCATCAAGGAAGCCTCGGCCAAATTGGTCTAATTGGTCTAATTTGCCTAATTAGTCTAATTAGTTAAATCCGCTTTGGTCCAATGAAAATCCTCATAATTCTTTCCGATAAGATAAAGGCGTGGGGCTCCAAGAAAGAGAATGCCAACCCCTTCATACTTGGTTTCGCCTGCGTCGTGGGCATATTAGCCGGCTTTGGCGCGTTTCTTCTGAAACGCGCCATCCATTATGTCTCGCTCTTTGCCCATTGGATTATAGCCCATGCTTCCTTGCAATGGGAGCATGCCGAATGGTGGTATCTTGTCTTGCCCCTTGTGGGCATACTCTTGGCTGTGGCATGGCAGAAATGGATATCTCGCTCCAATATGGTCGACAGCACCGGAAAGATAAAAGATTATCTTGCATCAAAAAATTATGACATTCCGGCAAGGCTTACTTATAGCCCGATAGCAGCTTGTGGCATCACGCTTGGTTTTGGTGGTTCAGCCGGAGCCGAGGGCCCTATTGCCTACGCCGGGGCAGCCATTGGCAGCAAGTTGGGGCGAGTGTTCGGACTCGACCAGAATATGCTTCGTGTGATGATAGGCATTGGAGCCGGTGCGGGCATTGCCGGCATCTTCAAATCGCCCATAGCGGGAGTTCTTTATACTCTTGAGGTGTTGCGAATGAATATGGCGGCTATTCCTGTCACTGCACTTATCCTTTCGAGTGTCTGTGCTTCAGTGACTTGTTATGCCTTTACAGGCACTCATCTCTATCTTCCATATAATTTAGGCGAATCGGCAACATTGCCTATCCATTGGGTGATGTTGTTGGGTCTTTTTTGTGGCGTCTACAGCATTATCTATAATTGGATCACAGCTGTCATGAAACGCTTTTTCGATAGCCGTAAGCACAAGTGGGTGGCATGGGTGAGTGGTGGCTTGATAGCCGGCATAATTCTTCTTATGTTTCCCTCTATGTATGGCGAGGGATATCCGGAAATGACGAAGCTGATCAATGGCATTCACCACGATATTCTTGCCGGAGGGCCGTTGGATATAAGCACATCGGAGACCACCAGGTTTATAGCTGTATTGACCTTGCTGTTGGTATTGAAAGCCTTGGCTACAGTCTGCAGCAACAGCGCAGGTGGCGTAGCGGGCTCGTTTGCTCCGACGCTGTTTGCCGGGGCAGTGGCAGGCACATTGTTTGCCCTGCTGATGAAGCATTGTTTTGGCATAGAACTTCCGGCGCCATTGTGCGCCATGATAGCGATGGGAGGAGCTTTTGCCGGAATAGTAAAAGCCCCCGTCATGTCGATCTTCCTTATATCGGAGATGACCGGCGCCACCGAATACATCCTCCCAATTTGCATTTGCTCAATCGTCTCCTTTGCCCTGGTACGCGGCACCGCCGCCCTCACGCAAAGCCGCAAAGATTCAGTAGATGTAGCTCCGATCGGTCATACAAGTCCGTCTTAGCAAAACACTTATTTTTGCATGTTTAATAAATAATGGCTAACTTTGCGAAATATACTATTTAAGAGATGAAAGAGTCCATATTAATTGAAAATTTTGGCCCGATTTCTTATGTGAAGATAGATGAGATCAAACCCTTTACGGTCTTGATTGGTAAGTCTGCGACGGGCAAGAGCACTATCATGAAAGTGATAGCCTTATGCCGTTATATATATAAACTTGCAAATATCCGATCCTATTATCATCTCTCAAACATTACTCGATCCCCTTTCCGTATCGATTTCAGGGCTTTAATGAGAGAAAATGGACTTGAGAGTATGCTTAAGACAGCTACTCGTATCGTGTATTCCGTTACGTTTGAGAATGGCAACCAATATGCAGTAGAATATAAGGATAAAAAGCTCAATGCACTTCCGAATGTAGCCATAGAAGACTTGGTTTTTCTCAAGGGGGTTTTTGTCTCAGAAAATAGAAACGCGGTTTCTTCATGGTTAGGAAGCAGTCTTGAGCGGCGAAGTATGAGCATGGGTTTTTATTTCGACGAGACACTTAAACTCTTTCTCGATGCCACAGATATTGTAAGAGAAATAGACTTGCCCTCTATTGGAATGATGTTGACAGTTTCAAAATCTAACAATGGGCAAATTCAGTATCTCTTACATAAAGATGGGGCAAAGGGATTGTCATTTAAGTTGAAAGATGCATCGAGCGGAATGAAATCTACCGTTCCATTGGCAGTGATTGTCAATTATATGGCGCGAAAATTCAATTTTAAGGATGCCTATCATAGGTCTGTGATCGACTATCTTCTAAAAGCCGACCGGTTGACTGATTTCCGCCCTGCGACTGAGGTAGATGGTCTTAAACCCATGGTTTCGATTCATGTTGAGGAGCCGGAACTCAGTCTTGACCCGGATTCCCAGATCCGTCTTCAGTCAAATATCGTGGAAACTCTTTTCCATAGGGCGTCTGAGGGGAGAGAATGCAAACTTATGTATGCCACACACAGCCCCTATTTAGCAAACCATGTCAATTTATTGATGGCGCAATGGGAGAATAATTCTGAGACAGGACTTGATCCGCATAATGTGGAAGTATATCTGACTGAGACTGACGGCACGCTCCGCTCTGTAATGGTATCAGACGAGAAAGGTCGTAAAATTGTTGATTCAGAGTTTTTGGCAAAGGAAATAGAGAGTCTATACGTAGATTATTACGCATTACGCAAATGATAGATATCCATTCTCTCGTCGTCGCTGCTGTAGATCCTGTTAAAGTGCGACCTGCAGTAGCCTACGTTGACAGTTGCATGGTTAATACAAATGCAACTCATTTTGAAGTGTCAGATATCGCGGAAATTGTTGTTTCGGAAGGCAATGGCGTAGGAGTTATCGTGAATCCCGGTCAATCTTGTGTCAGTCTTATTCATCTGGGTCGAGCACTATTGTTGGGTCCTTGGAAGATAAATAATCTGCCATCTGCATGTGATTTGATAATGTTAAATGATAAGGAAATAATAATTGCAGAACTGACTGAATCAAATCCAAGGTCAGTATTGGGAATTCCCGATTCTCCAAAGCCGGGAAAGATGGAGAAAGCGAAGCAACAACTGAAATCTACGATTTCGTATCTTTACAAAGCTGGAACAAATTTAGAATATCAGAAACGGAGTGCAATATTCTTTTTCAGAATTCCAAAACCTATTGACACCGTTGCTGCTAAAAGTCTTAATGCTTTTATGATGAGACCGACATTAAGAACTGTTACAATATATAGGGATACTGAGTATCCTGATTGGGAATTCCGAAATCATCCATATCCACATCCATATACTCTTCTATAGGCATTACCGTATAATCAGACTGCTGACTTCGGCTAAGGGTTGATGTCGCGTACGCAGCGGATGCGGACGGTTTTGTTTCTAAAGTTGTCCCAGGTGAGGAGTAGGGTGTGGCTTGTCGCAGAGCCCATGAATAGCTTATGCTCGACGCTGTTGGAGCCTTGTCCATTCTTACGGTTGTAATAATCGACAGTGCACGACATCCATGCATCACTCTCAACCCCGGTAAGTACCTCGGAATTGTAAAGCATTGTCAATTCAATCTGATTAGGCACGCGCCAGCCAGTTCCGCTGAGTTTTCCCCCCGGATTAGTATTGACATAGTTTATCAACTTTTGATAGTTATATGCATTAAATTCATCTTCAGTCGGCTTGTATTCATCGGGCAATATAAGATCTTCTTCAGCATATTCAAATGCGGAGTATACTGAATTGTCTTTGGAATTGATAGTGTGGACACTCATCATATTGGGATTATTTTCCCCATTCCCAGAGAATTGATTAGTCCTGATAGCTGCAAGATTAAAGTAATTCATTGTCAAGGTTCTGTTTCCCGGATCATGTGTATAAGGCATTGATACCTTATCCTGCTCTTTGACCGTCCTAAGATCCGAACCGAGATTTCGCACGCAACGTACCTGCCATGGGTTTACAGGACTGTCGTTATCCTTTGTTGACCAGTTCGTCACCTCCTGCCATTTTGACAGCGACGTGCCCTCCAACGCCCAAAGCACATTGTTGTCTGCACTTCCCATAGGCGCATAATTGCTGGCAATATACATATATCGGTTGTAGAAGCAGTTGTTGATTTCCCCAGGAGTTGTTGTGTACCCCGTTTTATTATTATTGACAAAAAGCAGTTGCGGAACCTCATCAAACATCATTAGCCTCTGTGGCATGGCGTTCTCACCGAGGGTCATGCCGACATATCTTGTTATGGCAGGGATATACCAACGCAATTCCTCGGCATCGATTTTGCCATTGCCGTTGTTATCCCGGTTCCTGTTGATAAAAGCCGACATGGCTCTTATGTTATACTTTGGTTCCGTTTGTGGATCTGTGAAATTCGGAATGTTGTCGTTGGGGTATGGGTTGCGGTTGTCATCATAGTTGTCGGAAGCTTGCCTTATTTTCCTAAGTTTGTGAGGATTGCCGTCTTTCACTGTGCGCGCCATAATTGGTGGTCCACCCTGCAGACGTATCACGTCAGTCACACCAGGCACTTCAAGAGGTGCTTGCATATCAAGGAAATGATCCCATGCTGATTTTTGCACATCATATGGCCTGCCGACAGATATGGATCCCCATGCTCCATCGTATTCTTCTTTTATATTGTGGTGATTGTCTAAACCGGTAGTAAGATATTGTGCCGCATTCCATCGGCCGTTGGTAAGGCTGCTACCTCCGGCATCGTTTGAATAGCGTAGGTTTAGACCAAAGGTTTCGTTTTCTCGTTCTACACCGACAGCAGTTCCATCTGGTGTGCGGTTAATCTGCGAGTAATAGGTCATCAGCGATTGCTGCTGCACGGCGTATTTTGATCGTGCATAGACGCTGTTACCGTCTTTCGACTCACTATACGAGACCTTTATGTAGAAGCGGCGCGGATTCTGGTTGACATAGCTCATCCATGCCGGGTTGCCATGGAGCTTAGTATTCGATTCATTCCCATAACCTTCTTCTCCGTACATTGGTTCGTAGGTGTATTCATTTACGAATACAGTATAATACCCACTTTCAGACTTGCAACCCTGCGGCATATTTAGGATGTTGTTTCCGTCCGGACCTTTTACGTTATATAGATCAGTCAGAAGAAAGGTTCTGCCGTCAGCGTTTGGTTGGTAACGAGGTATATATTCTGCAAGCACATTTTCTCCTGTGGTAGGTCGCAGTTCTATCCAGTTATAGTATTTAGAATCTATTGGTTTTGTCTTCTCTGCATCAGCATATATTATTATTTGGTCATTTATCTGTGCTCGTGGATTTTTTTCGCTTAAAGTTATTTGTTCGCCGTTGTCATATGTTGTGATGATAAAACCAAAGTTTTCATTAAGTTCATTTTCTGATAGATATATGTTGAATACAGCATAGTGAGCGTCAATATCTATTGTCTTGTCTTGAAGGTCAACCACAAGACCTTCTTCACCATGATACTTTTCTTCGTTTGCCACTGCGTCTACGCGGATATCGTCAATGCCTTTAACGGTTACATTATATGTGTAATTTACATTTCTGTAGCAATTGAAATCCTTGAACTTCTCTTCAGGTGTAGCTCCAATTATGTTGCCTAAATGTATGAAATATGTAGCGTTGCCGCTTCTCCTAACTTTTTCGCTTCCCTCAGTGCCTTCTGCAACAGGTTTGCCATCTGCATCTACCGTTATTGCCTCCTTATACTCCATCGTGCAGTCGACAACGACATAAGATGCTTCATTATTTGGAGTCCAAGTCTCTCCTGTCAATGAGTTGAAAAGAGTGATACCATTGTCAACTATTTTTTTATCGCGGTCCTGATATGTGGTGCATGAGCCGGTATGTTTGTTTTCCGCTTGCCAGAAGTCGAACGACTGTATGTCCTTTCCGTCAGAAGTAGAATGCCGTATGAACTGCGAGCCATACTGAGGCACATCGGCATAATATTTCAGAGCATTCTCAGCGGAAGTAGCCTGATCACCGAAGTTTACTAACGTGGTGTATTCCGATGGGCGTTCATAGAGCCATGAGAATTTGGGAGCATTGAATACCTGATAGGAATTGACCTCCAGTTCCATATTTGGATCACTGGTAGTAAAATTAAATGTTATGTGTGAGACAAGTCTTCTAAGGTGTATCCCACCCTTGAACTCTATTTTTTCTGAAGATGCAGGAATGAAGTATGGCTGAAAATTGCGCTTTTGCCATTGGTCGTAAATAATATGGTCATCAGAATAACATCCTGCCATAGGAATTAGGTTTGCCTGTGGTGCGTTGACATTATCCTGATCTGATGGACTAAGGACTGCAATTTTCAGGAATTGATCCCAGGTGTCAGCCTCTTCGAGCAATTCACTAAGAGGTCTTTTTTTTGTGATATCATCGCTCGTTACCCCCATACAGCTAACGTTGGCTACTGCGATAATATAGCTGAAGCCACTCTCCGTGTCAATATTTACATCCCTCATATTGTGGACATCAGTAGTCGCGGGATTAAGTTTTATCCACTTTGATGTGGCGAGCAGGGTTTCAGCATTATATGTGCGTATCCACAATGATTCCACTCTGTTGAGTTGGTTCTCGCTGAGGTTGCCTCGAGTCTCAACACTCATTTCGGGCATCATGATTGGGACTTGTAGGCTGACAGGATGTCCGCTGACGGTATAGTCTGGTGGAGCATTAAACTGCTTGTCGGCACAAGAAGTCAGAGTCATGGCTAATATACCCACAACGAATAAGTATAAGATATGTAGAATATATATGCGATACTTCATAAAATCAATTGAATGTAATGTCAGCAGAGGCTTCGTCCATAGGGCATACCGACCATTTTATTGAAATTCCTGTGCCTGCTGCGCCTATCTCATATCGATAGATATGATTGCGCAATATTGAAGCTTGAGGAATTTTAGTTGTTGCGTCAGGTGTCATGTCTGCTAAAAGCCTTACATGGTAGGTGGTGGAAGCAGGGATAGTTACGTCCTGCAATTTTGCATCATGATCAATTTCTTCAGGATTCCCGACACTTACTGATAGGTAGGGTAGCTGTGACTCTGGCATGTTATCTTTTCGGGAGTATTCCCATACATAGCTTGAATACACCGGGCAGTGATCGTCTCTCTTTAGTGTCTCTATGGCATCATATTCAAACTTAATACCATAAGGAGTCTCTAAATTCTGATCTTCAGAAATAGATCCATTTGCAGCAAGCACTGGTGGCAGAAGATAATGGTAACTTTCAGGAATGCTGGGACCTACCACTTGTTGCGTCTCAAAAGTTGCCAGTCTTTTCCATTGGTTTATGTCTGGAAGCAGACGGGCATTTTTCATGACTCCGTCGATTGAAACACCTTTTATACGTATCTTTTTAGAATCTTTCTCGCTATCAAATTTTCCTTCCGGCTCAATATTGATTCTGTCTATAACTTCAATTTTGGCGAGTGCTCGAAGCATATTCAGGTTTTTGCCGGTGATAGACGAGAGGTCGATTGCTGAATTTCCAGTATATGTCTCAAACCATGATCCGTTGAGTGTGAAGTGCTGCAGCCCAGCCATCGGGAAATAGCTGCGCCCGGAATAATTCGGATTATTGGCGTTCATCAGCTTCTGTGTGTTCGGAAGGCTATTTATCACTGGAGAGCCGGGACTTGCAAACATATCAGAGAGATTGTTTATTCCAGTCCCTCCATTAAGATATTGCAGATTGCCATCGTATGATCCGTAGCCTGATTTGCTGGAATAGTTTGCGAAAGCCAATATATAAAAGTCTATAGTCCCATTTTTATTTTCCTTAAAGTAAGGAGTCTTTTCTTGATCTATTTTCGCTACCACCTCATAAAGCGAGTAGTCAGTGGATATTTCCATCGAACGGTTTTTGTCGATGTCGGGAGTAAGATCGAGCAGGAATTTTTGGTCTTTGTCAAAGATATAATAGCGAATATCATCAAGATTTATAATGTTTTCTGCTTCTGAACCTTCCTCATCTCCTTTAATGTCAGCTTCACGCGTTGAGCCAAGTGTACGCGTGCATATCTGGAATCTGATTTGGAAAGCCTCATGGTCTTCAGCGGGTTCGACGGGAATGTCGTCATCTTTTTCCATTATCAATGTGCAGGACGCGACAAAAGAGGCTGATGCTGCAAGCATAGCCACACAGACTGCAAGTCGGATGATTTGTCTTATCCTGTTCATTATTAGTTGCCTGTCAGAGTGCCGGATTGAGGAGGTACGACGCGCCAGTTATTGATAAAGATTCTTGACTTGATCCACTCGAGGTTTTCTCCTACGAAGAATACGAGTGAGAAGCTGTCGCATCTGTCGAGGAAGTCTTGCGGCGATGTGGCATGCTGATAGTTGCTCCTGACGAGTAGTAGATATTCGATAAGAGGTATGTTGATGATTTCTGATCCCTCTTCTGTTAGGGTCACGATTAGTCGCTGCTCGCGGTCAGCAAGCAGGCGTCCGGTGCTGAATTCCGCCTTTATTCCGTTGGGCATATTGTCGGCTCTCGCCTCCGTGTCATCAGATGCGTAGATCGATTCCGTTGCCCAAGGGTGATAGTCGAATTCTATTTCTGATGCCGTAAGTTCATTTTTCCAGTCGAGGGCGCTGTTGGCTCCCTTGATTGTAAATGTAAGCAAACCGGGATCGATTGTCTGTCCTCCCAAGTTCTGGAGCATCACTGTGATATTGTTGGTGTCCTTTATAAGTGGGATTGTTGGTAGGTCAATATCTCCATAGTCTTTTTCCGAACACACTGCATCCTCGATTCTGCCATAGAAAAGGGGCTTGAGGTCGCTTTGGAAGTAGCGGTTGCCGGCAGCGCCAAGCGGGGTGAAGTAAGCCCCGGAGGTGGATATATGGTCATATGTAGCCTGTCCTTGCAGGGTAAACGACACGGCATCCGGGGCAAAAGGCGTTCCTCCGCACCATGCGATTACGTCGTAAGTGCCCGGCGCCAGGTCTATCGGCATTCGGTAATCATTTTCCTCCGAAGGAATCCGTATATCAGATTTAGTGAATAGGAGATTCCCTTGCTTGTCGTAGACGGCTGCATGTATGTCGGTCACTTGCGATCCGAACGCGTCGGCGTTAAGGATGTTTTTAGTAAACTTGAATCGCAGTCCGTAGTGGGGTGTGCAGTCTCCGGGTTCTTCAAAGATAAGGGAATCGCATGAAGACAGCGTCATCACCGAAGCGGCGACGACTGCTGTCTTCACGACGTTGTTGATATGCTGAAACAGTTTTTTCAACGATTAACGATTAATTATTTAATTGTTAACGATAAACGATAAATTATTTTAGGATGATGCCACCTTGAACTGGAACGACACGCCAGTTGAGGATGTTGACTTTGTATTTCACCCAATAATCATTCTCGTCCATTGCAGGTACAAGAGGGTTGTCAGGATTATCGATTCCGCTTGCCAATCCTTGAATGGATGATACCTTTATTGAATATACGTGATTTCTTACCAAGCCGAAGTCTCCGACGCGTACGTTTGGCCAGTTTACTGATCCATCTTTACCAATAGGCTTTTTCTCCTCGTCTGCTTCTATATTCTCTGTAATTCCAAGGTGTTGGATAGGAATTGAGAAATACCCGAGGTTTTGTGTATAAATACGAGCATTCCCAAGCTGTGCCCAGAGCAATTTATTGATGCTGGTGATCACTTCTTCAAGAGTCTGATTGTTGTTAGCTTTAATTTGGCTCCAGGTGTCAGAACCGGCTGGCTTGTAGTAAAGACCTGTGAGTTGAGTCTGATTCAGCTCCTTCTTTAGCTGAAGTGTCACATATCGGTGTGGCAATTTCTGTGTACCACGCACATCTGCAGATGGATGGACTACTTCAAAGCAATTACGTATAGCGTTCGCTGCATTTTCATAGGTAAGGAGTGTGCCTTGATCATCAATGGCAAGAATACCATTGCGATTCATAAGAGCCTGTTTGATTGTTTTAGCAGTCGGATCAGCATCGGGAACATTATCTATATAGAATAATCCATCTGCATACAGACAGAATCCGGCATCATATTTGATCGGTGTATTACCTTTCTTTAAGTCATAGTGACCAACTATCAAAACAGATGGTGCAGCCGCTTTAGGATTGGCACACTTGAAGGCATCTTTTCCCATAGTGTTCTCAAGCACGTATTTATTATTAGAACCATTTTTAATTACAGGCATACCAACTTTGATTGCTTGTCCTTCTTTGTTTGTTATTTGGTTGTAGGAATAATATTTAAGGGCATAATCACCTACAGCTATTCCGGCACCAGTGGATCCCTCTCCTGCTTTATCGATAACATCGTCTGATACAGCTGGGAATTCAGTGGCGTAATATCCTGGTGAGCAAGCCCAATAGCTTCGGTGTAAATCCGGGGCGTTCCAAGTAGTCCAAGTCCCCAGCATTTCTTGAACGTCGTCATACGATGGAATTAAGTCTTTGTCCTTATCGCTGTTCTCAAATCTTTTGGAGGCGTACATGTTTGGAGCATCGGCATTCACTGTCCAGAAGTCAGGCACGTATGTAAGCACATATGTATTATCATCCTTACCGATCGTCTGATCATCTATATTATTTTGGTTAAGTTCAAATATCACTTTTGCTGCATAACGCTCCACATAGATATCAATAGTGCTTGCACTTGCATTAGTTGCTTCTGCTTCAGTAGGATAAAGTTGTTCGGCATTGACTGGGGCTCCGAGTATCTTGACATTAGACTCTCCCGAAATAGGATTGAAGCCGTAATATGCCGAGTTATTCATTGCAAAACAGCCATGATCACACTTATAGTTGTTACGTTTGGAGTCTCTGAGATCATACATATTATCTTTAGTGCTGACCTCAGAATAGTCTACAGGGTTTAGAAATGCCATTACATAAGCCGGAGCTTTAGACCCTTTAGGAATCTGAAGCTGAACTACAGTGGTGGCAATCTTTCCTACACTTGGGGTCGGTGTGCCTGTGTTGGGATCAAAAGATATTTCATCATCAGAAGATACTTGCACGATGCTGTTTGAGCCTACTACGTTCCCATCCCTATCGTAAAAGATGAAATATGCGTCTTTTACCAAGTTTTCTTCATCTGAGCCCACTTCAAACTCAGCACGTGTTGACGGAGGATTGGCTATTGAAATACGTACATAGCGTATATCATCGTTTTCATATACCTCCGGTCCTTTATTGACTGGCAATTCGCTCGAGCATCCCGTCAGCGCAAGCGTAGCGAGACCGAATGCTGCAGGGAAAAAGTTGGTTCTTTTCATAATCTGGTAGATTTATTTTGTTTATTATTTTTTCAAGATTGATATTTTTTCAATGAGCGGGGTCGCCTCCTTTATCCCGAGCCCTTCAGCTTCCTTCAGAAGCTCGAGGGCGTGTTGGTAGTCTTCGCGCTTGGCGGCTATCACTCCTTCCATATAGATTGCCACTGGCGAGTCTCCTCCCTTTTTAAGGTATCGCTCAGCCCTGTCAATATCTCCTGCTGATAGTGCCGACGTCGCAGCATTCAGGTTTGCCTCCTGATCGTTGGGAAACATGCGTACTGCCACCTCCATCACCTCGCAGAATTCCGGCGAACCCGTTTCGAGGCTTTGCGCATATAGGAAGAGCTCGTCAAGACTCAGCTTCTGGGGTGCGGTTGCCACTACGGCGGCAATTTCCTGAATGTCATAGTAGTTGCGCACCTTATACTCTACGCTGTAGTCAGAGTGGCGGAGTGCCGGATATATGTTTGTCAGCAGGTATTGGTATTGCACCGGGAATGCCGTTTTCAGCCGGGCATCCTTTTCGTCGGGCGTGAGCGACGTGTCAGCTACTATCTCAAGCATCGCCTCGCGGTTGGCAATGTCAAGTTTCTTGAGGCTTTTCTCCAGCCCTTCCCAGTCTTCAGCTTCCCACGACGCATGCATCGCGTCGGAGGGGAAGGAATAGAGCGTGCGCACATAGTCGATGAGTGCTTCCGTGCGTCCTTTGGCAAGACGCTCGTTGTTGGCATAGCTTCCTTCGGGCGAAGCATAACCCTTGAAAGAGAGCGACGTGATGCTTACGTCGCTGTCCGTGCGGATAGCATCGATGGTAGCCTGTATTGCTGCCAGCTCCTGTGGGTTCCGACGGTAGTCAGGATAGATTGCTGTCTGGTTCACAGGGAAGTCGATATAAGCGTTTCCTGTCACAGAGCGAGTCTTTTCTATCTCTTTGGTTGGCGACACGTAGATCATCTCTGCCGTCAGCGTGCGGTCGCGGTAGTCGATGGTAGCGAGATCTTCCGTCTTCATTTTCCCAAGCCCGTTTCCGCAGCATCCGTCGATTTCTCCTGAAATGATCACCTGTGAATATTCCATCCAGTCTTGCATAGGCAGGGCTGTATGGTAGCGGTAGCTCTCCTGATCATCATCGCGCAGAAGCACTGCTGGGAGCTCAATATCGTGTGCGCGACGGTGTTGGAAATATCGCGTACGCCCCGCCACTACTACCGGGGGCAGCCACGCCGTGTCGCGTTCAGCCGCTATTGCAGGTAGCAGCCATATCTCGCGGTTGCTCTTCGCTGGCAATAGCGAAGTATTGATGTCGATATCCACTATTAGTGTAGTCTCCGTCTTCTCCACGTTGACCCCCGTCACAATGCCTTCCGGCCATGCTGATGGTTCGGCGGCAGTGACTGCAAGAGTTGCTATTGTGAGTATTGCTGTTGATAGTGACTTTTTCATGACGTAATGAAGTTAGAAGACGTAGACTACGTTTAGAGCTGCTTTGGTGGGGGAGAAGAATCCCTTGTGGCCGTCGCCGGTCTTTCTTCCGCATCCTTCACACTCAAACCGGTTGTAGCGTGTATAGATATATCCGAAGGCGATCTCAGCCTCCAAGTTCCAGTGTGAGCCTAAGATCCAGGCATAACCGTAGCCGATGCCTCCTCCAGCCATCCAGCCCTCAAAACGGTTGTCGCGGAGCTCCCCTAAGCGGAGTCCGAGAATGTCGCGGGCAAAACCGAGGTGTCCGAAATTATATTTGCCGCCGATTGCGTGCAGGGCAAAGAAATGTCCGGCAGTGGCGTCGCAGAGCCAGTAGCGCACTTCAGGCTGCGCCATCCAGTGTTTCCAGCGCCTCTCTCCTGAGAGTTTCCATGCATTGAGATTGCCGGAAAGGTCTACCGACCATCGGGGTGCTACTTTCAGCTCAGCACCGAGGTTAATGGTGGCAGTGGCATCGTAGAGCACATTAGTCTTCAGCGCAAACTGCTGGGCTTCCATACTGGGAGCGAGCAATAGGCAGACGATGGCAGCAAGAAAAGCTGCAGCCAATCTGCAATGGTAAGGCATAGCCGGAGTATATTGTTTATTCACACATTTCATGATGCTCACAAAGTTACAACTTTTTTTCATATAAATCACTATACTCCCGCATATTTTCTTAAAATTCCTCAAAATTCCCCTCTTTTTCCAAAAAATCTCACGCCGAGGCGCCCCGAACGCAAGATAAGTCTGGAGCGATCTCCGAGCGCGACCCCCAAAGCCCCTAAATCTCACGCAGAGATG
>CAZGGB010000067.1:0-7838 GCA_964525115.1 uncultured Sangeribacter sp.
ATGCCAAGATGGCCAAGATTAGCCGCAGTTATCATGTCAAGATCTTTCAAGCTGCTTGGTTTTCATATATCGTTTAATTTTTGTGAGCTACTTATATCTTAATATAGCCTCGAAGAGGCGCTTTATGGTAGAAGGCTTTACTTCTTAAAAGCCTTTCCGCTGACATACACTTTGAAATCCTTTATGGCACCAGGCACATCACTCTCCATTCGTGGAAGATACTGGATACCGGATACCTTCTTCTCACTTCCAAGATCAATCACAATATAGTGAGGGAAGGGATCCCCCTTCTTGGTGCTCCAATACGTTGATTCTTGAAGGTCGAAGACTTTATCGGCAGCCCGATTATTGCGCTTTGTATCCTCGCTGTCGGCATAATACACTGTCCATGGCTCGCGCGACAATCGGTTGCCTTCTTCGTCAAGGGCATAAAATTCAGCAATCGAAGCCACATCCTTTCCGTTGATTGAGTTGACTGCCTCAAGGCAAAGCCAGCGTCCTTCAACAGGCGATTCAAATTTGAACTCTTGCCATCCATTGCCGGGTGCGAATGTGCCTGTCAATACTGGCTTCTCTCCGCTAAGATCAAGATTCTCTCCCTCTTCTCGATGAGTCGTGGGCTTCTTCACCTGAAGGTTATCAAGTTTGGGTTCCTTAAGTCCTGACGATTTGGCTGCTTTAGGACCGATGATATCAAACACCATTATTTCATTCTCTCCCTTCTTGAGCCAGCATCCGGGCATATATAGTGTCTGTTGCGGACCAATCTCCCAAATGCGTCCGAGCGGATGTCCATTGACATATACAAGGCCTTTACCCCATGTCTCGAAATCCAGGAAAGTGTCTGATGGCTTGCTGATATTGAATGTGCCCTTATAGACTCCTCGCGGAAGTCTTCCATCTTCTCCCGGTGTGAACGTCTCAATGGGAAGGAATTCCATTGATTCATAGAATTCTTCTGTGTCTTCAAGATTGAAGACCTCCCAGTTCTTCAGGTCGCAAGTGAATGAGTAGCCATTGCGGTCTTCTGTAACGGTTACATTGTCGGTGATTCCTTTGAAATCCTTTATGGCTCTTCCAAAATTAATGCGTCCCATAGCCTCCACAAGGATATCAAGCTTGGCATTCTTAGGACAAGCTGGGAGTTGGATATTCTTTTCTCCCATACGGCGGTCGAGAGTTCCTACATATTTGTCGTCTACGAATACCTGGACATAATCGTGAGGCTCATTTATTGTCAGGACTCCTCCTTTTTTTAGTTCAGGAAGAGTAGTGCGGTAGAGTATGCTGCCAAATCCCTGGTCATATTCCTCCATGGTCTTGATGTCTCTGCTCTTCTTCCCTTCCGGAAGGTTTGCAAATAGCGGTGCAACTGTCTCAAATTGGAATTCCTTCACCTCAATCGGCTTGATTGTAGCTGGTATATTAGGTAGCTTCTTGCCGTCGTAGTATTTGGCAAGGGTATTGCGGAGATCAATATATTTAGGTGTGATCTGCCCGCTCTCGCTTATTGGCGCATCATAGTCGTAAGAGGTCACGTCTGGGGCAAAGCCGGGAGAGTTAGCTCCTGCCCAATGTCCCCAGTTTGTGCCTCCATGGGTCATATAGAGGCTGAAAGAGATCCCTTTTGATAGCATCTCATCTATGCCAGCTATCATGTCTTCTGAAGGTCGTGTCTCATGGTTGGCTCCCCATTTGTCAAACCATCCGCTCCAGAATTCTGAGCACATCAGTGGACTTTCAGGTCGAAGTTCCTTAAGCTTTGCAAATTGCTGGTCGATATTTGCACCGGTGCCGAAATTCATTGTCCAAATGAGGTCGTCAAGTCCATTTTCTGTAAAGTTTGACGACCAATCACATTGGAAAAGTGTCACATTATCCCCGAAATTCTTGCGAAGCATATCGCGGATATTGGCTACATATGGCTTGTCTGTGCCATATGATCCATATTCATTTTCCACTTGCACCATTATGATCGGTCCTCCATCAGCGATAGTGAGATCTCCTACCTGTTCAGCAACGGCTTTCTGAAATTTATCTACCCTGTCAAGGAAGTATGGATCATTCTCACGCAGTTTGATATCTTTTTTCTTTAGAAGCCACCATGGAAGTCCCCCCATTTCCCATTCTGCACATACATATGGTCCCGGACGAAGGATTACTTTCATGTCATTTTCCTCGCATAGCTTTATAAACTCCCTGAGGTCATTTTGTCCGGTGAAATCAAATTCCCCTTCCTTGGGCTCATGTGAATTCCAAAATGTATAGAGGCAGATGGTATTCATGCCAAGTGCTTTGCAAAGTTTGATTCGTTGGTCCCAATAAGGACGGGGAATACGAGGATAATGCAACTCTGCTGCTTTCACCACGAAGGGCTCCCCATTGAGTAGGAATGTCCCTTTGCCCGCTTCGAATTTGCCGGTCTCTTTCTTTGATGGCATGGTAGTGGCATCTGCTCCCTTTATATCCTGAGCTCCCCATAAGGTCATCGCTGCTCCGGCGGTGGCAAGCAAAATAGTTTTGATGTTAAGTCTCATGTTAGTTTGCATTTATTGAAACCGCATTATTGCGGTCGCTGTATAATTCTTTAGTTGCTGCCCTGATTCCGAAAGCTTTTTTGCCAGATCACTCGCATAAGGAAGATATCTGAGAAGCCTGAATGCAAGGATGTCGGCTTCCTCTCTCGTCGCTACATCCTCAGCCCATTGTGCAGCCTCCTCCGAATTGAGATGGCTTGGTGGCATAAGATGGCAAGCCAATAGTCGTGCCTCCCTGCATTCCTTATCATTCCATAGTTCACGGGCAAGCAAGCAGGAATCCTCATCATCCGCTTGCTTGAATCTGGCAGCTATTTCTTTTATTTGGGGCAACTGGAGCCCGAAGATATACTTCTGCTCCAGTCCCCCTTTTCTTAATGTGTCGGCAATCATCCCATTGCGCAAGGCGAAAAACTCCTTGCGTATTGAAGATAATATACTTTGTCGGATAGTCTGATCCATTTGTGCTGATAGTTAGTGCCCAAGCGCTGAGTAGTTCCTGCTCAGGCGAAGCATCTGCTCGGGATAGCTCTCATTGTAAGTGATCTTGACGTCGGAGATGTTGCCGTCATTATCATATTCCGGCACATATACGGGATTGACAAATCCACGGTATGGCGGGATGTCGAGAGTGGAGAATCTCTGGAGCACTTCCTTATGAAGTTTCGGATCGATCTTAACTGCGTATTTTTGTATAAGATCATTGCCCGCTTTGTAGTCGCCTGTCGATTTTATACGCTGTATTTCTTTTAGTAGCTGGCCGAAGAGATTGCGAAGTTCTTTGTAATCGTTGATTTTGAGATACGTTTTCCCTCCCTTCTTGACGAGTTCTACAGCTTTTGACTTCTTGGCGTGGTCAAGGGTCCATGCTGCTATCAGTTGGCGGTCGCGCATATGGGCCTCTTCCACATCATTGCCAAGCTCAATGCGGTTGAGCTGAGTCATTAGTCCATTCATCATCTGCTGATAGTATTCTGCTTTATAGGCCTCCGGATCATCAAGAATTCCTAATTCAATCAGCTTAGGATCTGCAAGATAGTATAGCGCAAAAAGGTCGGCACGGGCCTCTTCGAGAGTTGAGCCGTTTTCCTTCAAAGCATCGGGGTCGGTTCCGGGAGCAAGCTGTCCGGATGCATGGCCGAGACATTCATGAAGGTCAGTGTGAAGCATATCAGTCTGGTATAGATATTTGTCCATCAATTCACGGGTTGGAGCATCGATCACGAATTCTTCACGAAAACCATTCCCTTTGCTCGCTTCAGCGTATGCCTCAGTGATATTTTCGATTGTGACAGATTTGCTTCCATGCTGAGCCCTGATCCAATCGGCATTCGGGAGATTGATTCCGATCGCTGTGGCAGGATAAGCATCTCCGGCAAGCATTACGGCATTGATGGCTTTGGCTGAAATCCCTTTCACTTGTGGCTTGCGATATTGTGGGTCAATCGGAGCATTGTCTTCAAACCATTGGGCATTATCTGAAATGATTTTAGTTCGTTTTGTGCTCTCTCGGTTGCGGAAATTGACATAGCTTTCCCAGCTTCCTGTCATTCCTAATGGATCGTTGTAGCTTTCGATAAAACCATTGACGAAGTCTACGTCAGAATTGGTGTCTTCTGCCCAAAGAATGGAATACTCATCGAAAAGACGAAGATCGCCGGTGATATAATAGTCGATAAGCTTCGTGATATAGGCACGCTGCGCATCATTTTCAGCCACTCCCTTTGCCTTGTCGAGCCAATAGATGATATTGCGGATAGCATCGCCATAAAGACCGTTGAGGTAGTATTTCTCCTCTTTGATATTCCCATCTTTGTCCTTCACGAGCTTTGAGTTGAGTCCATATGAGATAGGAGTCGGGTCGTTTGGCTTCTTTTGGGAAGCAAAATATGCCTCAACTTCCTCTTGTGTCACTCCGTCATACATGTTGACACTTGAATTGACTACTACGTCGCCGGTAGAGTCAAGGCTGACTTTCTTTGGAAGATAAGTAGGATCAAAAATATATTTCGAGATTTCTGCGATGATTTCTTCCCGTTGCTTATCATCTTTGGCTCCTACACAATGATTGCAGAGCCTTTTCACTTGCTCTTCGAAGAAAGCTTGGGAGAATTCCGGCTTGAATTTGTCGTTGGAGTAGTGGTGATGGGGGCCGTTGCCAAACCATACCTGCTTCATGTATTTTTCAAATCCTTTCCAGTCAGCCGTTGTCTTGTCGCCATCATATTTTTGATATATCTTTTCGAGAATGCGACGAAGCTTAAGGTTGTTGCTTCCGTTCTGGTCCCAAATGATGTCGCGTCCCCACTGTGCCGCTTCCGACAGATAGTAGAGCATCTCTTTTTGCTGAAGAGTAAGTTGGTCAAAGCCGGGCACTTCATATCTTAGCACCTCGATATCGGCAAAGCGGTCTACCTTATAGTCAAAATTCGGATTTTCTTTTGCCATTGTTGTCATCGACCCAAGAAGCAAAGCTCCTCCGGCCATAAAAGTCTTTAAATTATTCATTATATTATGGAATTAAATTCTCAATTCTCAATTCTCAATTAAAAAAATTCTCAATTCTCAATTATTCCACATAAAGCACAAGCCCCTTCAAATATTCACCTTCCGGATGAGAGATGTCGATCGGATGGTCGGCTGGCTGAGTCAATTGATGTAATATCCTCACTTTCCTTCCGGTCTTGGCTGCCGCGCTAAAGACTGCAAGGCGGAATGCCTCGCGTGTCACTACTTGTGAGCAGGAGAATGTGAAAAGCACACCCCCTGATTTTATCTTTTCAAATGCTTTTGTATTGAGCTTCCTGTATCCTATAAGGCCATTTTTCAGCGCTGAGCGATGTTTCGCAAACGCTGGCGGGTCAAGAATAATCAGGTCATACTCCTTGTCGGGCATATCGTTGAGATATTTGAAAGCATCCACCGCATAGGTCTTATGTCGTGAGTCTCCGGGGAAATTCAGTTCAATATTGGCATCTGTTAGTGCTGCTGCTTTTGCTGAAGAGTCTACCGAAACTACGCTTTCAGCTCCTCCTCGCATGGCATAGACGGAAAAGCCCCCCGTATAGCAAAACATATTGAGCACCTTTCTCCCTCTTGCGAATTTTTCAAGAAGCGATCGGTTTTCACGCTGGTCTACAAAGAAGCCGGTCTTCTGGCCTCGGAGCCAGTCTATATTGAATTGAAGTCCGTTTTCAATTGCAATATTCCCTTCATATCCTCCCACTAAGTATTCATTCTCCGGATCGAGATTGGCTTTATAAGGTAGCGTTGTCTCACTCTTATAGTAGACATTTCTGATTCTGGCGTTAGGGATTGCTATCAAGGCCTCTGCAATGCGTCTGCGCTCAAAATGCATCCCCGGACTGTGTGCTTGTAGCACTGCTGTGTCGCCATAGATGTCGATTACAAGTCCGGGTAAGAAGTCACCCTCTCCGTGTACGAGTCGAAAACAATTATTGTCTTTCCTTATAAGTCCCAATGTCTCCCTTAAGCGGAAGGCTGCCTCAAGCCTTTTGTCGAAAAAGTCTTCAGGGAGTGTATCTGTGCCGAATTCAAGCAGGCGCACTGCAATTGATCCTATCTGATAGTGCCCTACGCCGAGCACTTTGCCGTCGGCGCCCTTCACTACAGCGAGGTCTCCCTCTTCCAGTCCTTCAGGAAGTTGGGCTATTGCTCCCGAAAACACCCATGGATGATGCCTCAGAATACTTTCCTCCTTGCCCCTCTTCAATATTATTTCTTTCATCCTAATTGACTAAACGATTATTTAAAGAAAAATCTCACAATATCCATGCCATTTGCATAGAGTAGCAATGCTATGAGCAGGAACATGCCTGTCATCTGCGCATACTCCAAGAATTTGTCTGATGGTTTGCGCCTGAATATCACTTCATAAAGAAGGAAGAGTACATGGCCGCCATCGAGAGCCGGTATTGGTAAGATGTTCATGAATGCAAGTGCCACAGATAAGAAGGCTGCGATATTCCAGAATGCGATCCAATCCCATGATTCAGGGAAAATACTGCCGATGGCTCCAAATCCGCCTACCGACTTGGCTCCCTCCTTGGTGAAGACAAGCTTCATGCTCTTGGCATAGCTGGTAAGTCGGTCTGTTCCCATCTCAATGCCTCTTGGGATCGATGTGAAAATATTATATTTCTTTTCCTTTACTGTGAAGAATGCAGAAGGATCCACCTCAAGTCCCACTCCCATTTTGGAGTTTTCAGAGAGATGCACAGGAAGCGTTAGCGTGTCATTCTTCATTTCGGATGGTCTGACTATTGTCAATTTCACATCCTCGTTGGCATGCCCTGAAAGCGTGGAAAGGAATTCTGTCAAAGAAGGTGTTGGGGTCTCGTTGATGGCAATCACTTCATCCCCTTCTTTCACTCCCCCCTTGGCAGCCCCTTCTCCAGGCATGACTTGGGTGATCTTTGTCGGTATTCGGTAGGTGAAGAAGTTGATGGGAGATTCTCCATCCTTCATCTCCTTGTCAAGATTAAAGATAAGGTTTTCTGGAATTTTTATATCCACCACCTGTCCATCGCGAAGCACTTTCACTTCCTTGGCTTGCAACATTTTCAGTCGGTCTTCTGTCGGAAGTTTGTCAAGTGCCACTCCATCTGCTTCTATTGGAATGTCTCCGTTACGGAAACCTGCATCTTTTGCAGCTTGTGAAAATTCCAGACCCATATCAGCATCCGAAAGAGCTACATATTTCTCACCCGTTGCAAACACAATCCCGGCATAGATGAGAATTGCGAGCAAAAAGTTGAAAAGAACGCCTGCTATCATGACGAGCAGTCGCTGCCAAGCCGGTTTACTGCGAAATTCATAAGGCTTGGCTGGCTGTTTCATTTGCTCAGTATCCATTGACTCATCGATCATTCCCGATATCTTGCAATATCCTCCAAGCGGAATCCAACCAATGCCATATTCAGTATCGCCCCAGAATGATGACTTCTTTTTATTTTCATCTGTAGCGCACTTTTTCTTTTCGCATTCCACACAGACTGGTTCCTTCGACAAGTCTTTCTGTTTGCCAAGGCCTCCGATATATTTCCCCGGTTTCCACTTGAAAAGTTCCTTCCAAGGGTCGAAGAATATATAAAATTTTTCTACTCTGATCCCAAAAATACGGGCAAACAAGAAATGCCCGAACTCATGTATGATGATTAGAATTGCGAGCGCAAGCACAAGCTGTGCCGCCTTTATCCAAAATGTTTCCAAAGTTGATTATTGTTTAGTATTTATAATTAATTATTATCCTCAATCGTCAATCGTTTATCGTTGATAGTT
>CAZGGB010000067.1:7938-16269 GCA_964525115.1 uncultured Sangeribacter sp.
ATCGTTTATCGTTGATAGTTGATAGTTTATCGTTGATAGTTAATCGTTAATAGTTAATACTTCCTCCTCTGCCACTAGGCGAGCCTCTGCATTGGTCGCCACAAGCATCTCAAGGTCCGGATTTGCCTGCCATTCCACTTTCTCCATAGTGCGTTTCGCTATTTTAGGCATATCCGAAAAGCGTATTTTCTTCTCAAGGAATGCCTGCACAGCTATTTCATTGGCAGCATTAAGTATGCATGGCATTGTGCCCCCTGCTTGTATTGCGTCGAATGCATATCCCAACAAAGGGAATTTCTCAAGATCAGGGCGTTCGAATGTCAGTGTCGCATAGTCTTCAAGGCGCATTCCACGAGCCTCCGTGTGAAGTCGCTTGGGGTAGGAGAGGGCATATCTGATGGGTGTATGCATATCTGGCACTCCAAGTTGTGCCTTGACGCTGCCGTCCTGATATTCCACCATTGAATGCACTATTGATTGCGGATGCACTGCTACCTCTATCTGTTGCGGAGTGCAATCGAAGAGCCAGCGTGCTTCGATCATCTCAAATCCTTTGTTCATCATTGAAGCGGAGTCAATGGTGACCTTTGCTCCCATGTCCCAATTGGGATGCTTGAGTGCATCAGCCGGTGTGACATTCTGTAGCTCTTCTTTCGATAGTTTTCTGAATGGTCCGCCACTTGCAGTGAGGATTATTTTTCTCATCTCCGCGCGGTTTTCACCTACAAGACATTGGAAAATGGCAGAGTGCTCGCTATCTACCGGCACTATCTTGACCCCATAATCCTTACAAAGCCTTGTTATAAGCTCTCCTGCCACTACGAGTGTCTCCTTATTGGAAAGAGCGATTGTCTTTCCCCCCTTTATGGCTGAGATTGTCGGGAGCAGACCGCTATATCCTACCATAGCTGTCACCACCGTGTCAGTCTTGGGGTGAGCGGCAGCTTCCTCTATCGCTTTTGTGCCGGCTGCCACTTCTATTCCACTCCCTTTTAGTGCCTCTGAAAGAGATTTATAGTGCTTCTCTTCTCCGATCACTACAAGGTCTGGACGATATTTCAGTGCTTGCTCTGCAAGTAATTGCCATTGTCGCCTTGCTGTAAGCACAGATGCACGGAAGAGTTCCGGATACTCAGCTATTATGTCAAGAGTCTGGGTCCCGATGCTTCCTGTCGACCCCAACACTCCAATGTTCTTTATCTCACTCATCTATATGATATATGATAGTTAATCGTTTATAGTTTATAGTTAATCGTTAATCCCAAGTATCTTTGCCGGTTCCACAGCATTCCCGTCATACCATATCTCTACAAAAAAGAATCCCGAACCGATGGCGCCTCCTGTGGCTCCATGTGCAATGACGCTTCCTCCATCTACATGTGCTCCCGGTGCTACTGAAGGAGTGCCAAGATGCGAGTATCTTGTCACAAATCCATTGTCGTGTTGTATCACGATGGCGCTTCCCCCTTCAGGCGCTGGATTCTGGATTGCAATCACGCGCCCGTCTGCTGCAGAGCAGATCGGGCTCCCTTTGGGAGTCAATATTCGGGGTTTCATCGTGTTTTGCGATTGCTCTGCCACGGTTGCTCCCGGTGCCACCGGATAGATCCTCAATTGGTCTGCCGCTATCGGAGCAAGTATGTTGACATTATATTGTTCCCTGTCCTTCATCTGGGTGATAAATTCTATTTCCCTTGGCGATGATGGCAGCAATGAGTCGGGTGGCAACTCATTTGGGGTAGTCACATTTAGAAGGCTGTCAGTAGGAGTGCGGTCTGTATCGAGCACTGTCAATATATTGGAGAGATAAAGGCTGTTGATCCGGTAAGCATCTCTTATCGAATCAATCCTTAGAAGTCCTTGTTTCGCTTCTGCTCGCTCCCCATTTTTAAGATACCCTGGCATTAGCGTTCTCACAGGGGTTGCCATTATAAGCACACCCGTAAAGACGATAAGCACAATGATTCCTGCTATTATGAAAGTCCACAGCATTGCTGGCGACACGCTGACCGAGGCTACTTGCCTCAGCCGCGACTCGTCTTCAATGGCTATCCGGTATCTCTTTTTTGCTTTCATTTGCTGATTTTTGACTCTCCTCTATATGCTTCTTTGAGGAAATGCCTTTTAAACGCGCAAATATAATCAAAAATCCCCAAATAATCAAATTCAAACGCCTCAAACATATGTTTAAAAGCATATTTTCATGTTTTTGTGGAAATATTCCAAAAATATTCAAGGGATTCTTTGGTAGAATGGATAAAACGATTTAAATTTGCAATTGAAATCTCTCCCTCTCCCCATAAACCCTTAAACCTATAAAATAATAAAACCAATAAAACTCATCATGAACATCAAAGAAATTATGGCTGCCCTTGAGGCTAAGCATCCGGGTGAGAACGAATTCCTTCAGGCAGTGAAGGAAGTGCTTCTCTCAGTTGAAGACGTCTATAATCAGCATCCCGAATATGAGAAGGCTCGCATCATTGAGCGCATGGTTGAGCCTGATCGCATCTTCACTTTCCGTGTGACTTGGGTCGACGATAAGGGTGAAGTTCAAAATAATATCGGCTATCGCGTTCAGTTCAACAACGCTATCGGTCCCTACAAAGGTGGTATTCGTTTCCACGCAAGCGTCAACCTTTCAATCCTTAAGTTCCTCGGTTTCGAGCAAACTTTCAAGAATGCCCTCACGACTCTCCCGATGGGTGGAGCAAAGGGTGGATCAGATTTCTCACCCCGCGGCAAGAGTGACGCAGAGATCATGCGTTTCTGCCAGGCTTTTGTTCTCGAACTTTGGCGCAATCTCGGTCCTGACCGCGACGTCCCGGCAGGCGATATCGGTGTTGGTGGTCGTGAAGTGGGCTATATGTATGGTATGTATAAGAAGCTCGCTCGTGAGAATACCGGAACTTTCACTGGTAAGGGCTTAAGCTTCGGTGGTAGCCGTCTTCGTCCGGAGGCTACTGGCTACGGTGCTATCTACTTTGTGCAGAATGTGCTTAAGAAGATCTGGGGTGAAGAACTCGCAGGCAAGACTATTGCTATCTCTGGTTTCGGCAACGTGGCTTGGGGTGCAGCTAAAAAGGCTACAGCTCTTGGTGCTAAGGTTGTCACTATCTCCGGTCCTGACGGCTACGTCTATGATCCAGAAGGTCTCAACGATGAGAAGATTGAATACATGCTCGAACTCCGCGCTACTGGCAATGATATTGTTGAGCCATATGTGGAGATGTTCCCTGAAGCTAAGTTCTTCCCTGGCAAGAAACCATGGGAGCAGAAAGTCGACATTGCTCTTCCTTGTGCTACTCAGAATGAGCTTAACGGCGAAGATGCCAAGCAGCTCATCGCCAACAATGTTCAGCTCTGTGCAGAGGTGTCAAATATGGGTTGTACTCCTGAAGCAATCGACGCATTTATCGCTAACAAGACTGTTTATTGTCCTGGTAAGGCTGTCAACGCTGGTGGCGTAGGCGTTTCTGGTCTTGAAATGAGTCAGGATGCTGAGCACCTCCAGTGGAGTGCTGAAGAAGTAGATCAGCGTCTCCACACTATGATGAGCGATATCCATGCTGCTTGTGTAGAACACGGCACACAGCCCGATGGCTACATCAACTACATGAAGGGTGCCAATATCGCCGGCTTCCTCAAAGTTGCCGACGCCATGATGGCTCAAGGCATCATCTAAAAAATTATTTGTGAGTGTGAAGTTTTTTTATTAATTTTGCACTCACAATCGCCAGCCACTATAGCTTAGTTGGTAGAGTATCTCATTCGTAACGAGACGGTCGCCGGTTCGAGTCCGGCTAGTGGCTCAAAAAAGCTTCGGAATCCCCCATTCCGAAGCTTTTTTCTATATCAGGTCGGAGACCTGATAATTATGCAAAAACCCCAGGCTTCAGCCTGGGGTAAAATGATAAAAGCACAGTAGCCTCGGAGAGGCGCTTCATGATAAATCCCTAACCGTTAATAGTTAATCGTTTATCGTTAATAGTTAATAATTAATCGTTAATAAGAAAATGGTCTCCAGTTTCTTTTACAATATTCTCATAATATTTCTTGTCATATCCGGGCCATTCGGGAGAGGCTGGAAGGCCATACGCATTTCTCTTGAAACTGCCATCCTCATTCTGCTTCTTCACATTGCCATCAAGGAATTTTACCATCAGGAATTCTGCAAGCTGGCGATAGCAATCTGTAGCCTCCTTTGCAATGCTCGCTGCCTCCATATTGACATATGTCGTCAGCTGACCCATCATGCCGGCTTCTGCAAGTGGAAGCAACTGCTCCTCTGACGCCTTGCGTGAATCGCGATACTTCTCCTCAAGCCCATTTTGCACCTTACGGATATCAGGTATCATTAGGTCATAGCGGTTATACGCCTGATTTGCAACCCAGTTATTCATCCAGAAATTGGAGTTCATATTGAATTCATAAAGGTCTCCTACTGTAAACTGCATTGGCACTTCTGTCAGTGAGCAATAAAGAGGCATATAGACGCAAGTGTTAGTATCGTCAGAGCCAAACCAGAAGATTCCTCCCACTGCATCCGGAAGCCATGAACGGCTCTGCGAGATAAAGCTCCAGCCGGTCTGTTGGGTAGCAGTGGCGCGCTCCATGCAATACTCTTTTCCGTCTACCTTATACGACATCGGACGCCAGCGATAGGGCACATGATTTGGTCCCGCTCCTATATCCTGTGTCATGTCAAGAGGTGTGCCCTCAAAATGATCACGCATACACACCTGCATATCCTCAAGTGAGACTTTCCGGTTTGGCACTACATAGAGGGGCATCGGTGTGTCACTCTCTCCCGAAATCCATGAATAATATTTGTCAAGACTTGGGTCAAACTTCCTCATGAATGCCCACGCACGCGCATCGCAGCTGCGGCGTGTGGCTGCATCATGCACGCAATAAGCATCCGCAAATGAGAAGTCGCTGTCTTTTCCCGAAAAGTACCCACGTTTGCGAGCAAATTCGATCATGTCTTTTGAATACCGTACATTTTTCTTGTCTTTAAGATCCACTTGCCTGATTCTCGGCTCGTTGGCATGAGCGCATATGGCATCGTCTGGGATACGCACTGCAATCCAGACAGCTCCTTTCTCTGCTCCTTTGCCAATCATATCCATCACCCAAACCTCATTCTTGTCGGCAATGGTAAATGACTCTCCTTCTGAAGCATAACCATATTCTGCCACAAGACTTGTCATAACATCTATTGCTTCAGGTGCTGACTTCGAGCGTTCAAGTGCTATCTGAATCAGCGAGCCGTAGTCGATTATGGCATTTCCCGTAGTGTCCATGAGTTCCTCTCGTCCTCCCCATGTGGTCTCGCCAATCGCTACCTGATACTGATTCATATTTCCTACTACATTGTAGGTCTCTTTCGGCTGAGGTATCTCTCCGAGTGGCTTACCGGTGTCCCATTCCACTATCTTACGCATAGCGCCATCCTTATGCACGGCTGCGGGCGTATGCGAAAGGTCGCCATAAAGTGTGTGTGAATCTGCAGCATATGTTATCATCACGCTGCCGTCAGCAGTGGCAAGCTTCCCAGCCATAAAATTTGTGCATGCAAGCGCCGTTGCAGCCGTCATAGCAATCACCCCAAATCCCAATATTCTTCTATTCATCATATTCTCAATTCTCAATTCTCAATTCTCAATTCTCAATTCTCAATTCTCAATTCTCAATTCGTAATTCTCAATTCACTTTTATAGCCGTCTTCTTATACGTATAAGGGAACACTATAGTAATAGTCCTCTTAGCCGTATCATAGCTAAATCCATATTGCCTTATTGCTTTAGCAGAAATCATCCTTTCGAGTTTTTGCCCGTCAAGTTCCACTCCTTTCGGATTCGCTACTCCCACTATCTCGAGTGTAATCATCCGAAGTTCAGGCATATCTTTATAGCTTCCTTCAGAGTCAATGTTGACATAAATCTCATTTCCCTGTTTCGATCCGCTGAATGTGGTCAATTGATATTCTCCGTCCTCAAGAGAAGTGGGTGAGAGTCGGTTGTCGTCAAAAAGCTGGTAGTTGCTCCATTCTTTTCTTGGGAAATATTTGACCGTCAATAGCGTAGAATTATATTCGGATGTGTTTTCTATCTTTTGTGGATATTGAGGGATAAAGCTTCCTGCTTTCACGAATAGTGGCAGTATATTTAGTGGTGCTGTCACTGTCGCTGTTGTCCCTCCCCTGTATGTTTTAGATGGATTGTTCCAATCTATCCATTCCCCTGAAGGAAAGACAACTGTTCTGCTGACTGCCCCTTTTGTCATCACCGGGGCAACCAATATGCTCGATCCCCATAGATACTCATCGCTTATGTCTGAATATTTATCCTTGTCCTCATTCTCTCCGTGGAAGTTGAGCGGACGCATCAGAGGCATGCCGTAAGCAGCATTCTCGTAGGCAAGTGTATAGTTGTAAGGTAGCCACTCATAGCGCATCTTGATGAATTTCTTGATGATGTTTTCCTGTTTTGGATAGTGATAAGGCTCTGGTCTGTCTTGTGCGTGAGTCCTTAATATTGGGGAGAATGTGCCGGCTTGCACCCAGCGCACGTAAAGCTCGGGATCGTAAGGTTTTTCGGGGTCTACCGCAAATCCCCCAACGTCATTGCTCATATATCCCAAGCCTGAAAGTCCGGAGCTTAGGAGAAGTTTGTTCTGAGCCTGCAGTCCGCCCCAAGAGCGGGATACGTCTGATGTCCATGGGAATACGCCGTATCGTTGTAGTCCCGTAGTGCCGCCGCGCATCATGAGCATCGGTCTCATATCCGGAAAATCCTTGCGGAGACCGTCATAGATCATTTTGCTCCATTCGTTGCCATATACGTTGTGGAATTCCTCAGCAGTCTCTCCATTGGCGTGCACTATCTCAAGGGGATGCACCTCAGGCTCTCCAAGATCTCCCCACCATCCTGAAAGCCCTTCTGCAGTAAGAGATTTCATTCTGTTCCACATCCATTCGCGTGTGTCGGGATTGGCGATATCAAACATTCCGGCATCGCCTACCCATGTGGTGACATCTTTGGTTTTCCCATCTGCATCTTTGGTCAGAAGTCCCTTGCTCTCGAGCAGCGTGTAGTTGTCCATGGCTCCTATCTTGTTGATATAAGGCTGATGGATAGGCACTACGTGGATCCCCTGCGCATTCAGGTCGTCGAGCATTTTCTTATGATCGGGCCATTGCTTCTTGTCCCATTCGAGTCTACCCATATCTGTCTCTACCCCATACCAATATAGGTCAAGCACCATGCCGTCTACCGGATAATCCCTCTGCTTCAGGGAGTCGATAGCTCCGTATGCCTCTTTCTGGTTGTGGTAGCCATATTTCGAAGTAATATAGCCCAATGTCCAGAAGGGGGGGAGAGGTTGTCTCCCTGTTAGTTCTGAGAAGGAGTATGTGGCTCCGGCGAGTGTGCCGTCTCCGTTGATGAAGTAATAGCTGAGTGGCTTGGCGGAAATTGTGCGGTAAGCTATCGTGTCTTTTCCAAGAGTCAACCAAGCTTTTGCGTAGTCGTCGATAAGAAGACCGAATCCATTGTCGCTGACAATATAAGGCATGTTGATGTTAGCCTGAGAGATTCTTTCGTCCCCATCCGTATAGCCATAGTTGGCACGGTTCCACATCGTCAGATCGCTTCCATTAAGAGTCAGACTATGTCCTCTCTCTCCTGCTCCGTAGAAATTATCTCCTTCCGGCGTGAGGAAAGTAAGGGTCTGTTCGTCTCCATCTTTCTTCGCTCCATCAGCTTCCGAAAGCAGCAGGTTCCCATTTTGATCATAAAATGACACCTGACCACTCTTTTTATCGATATTTATGGTGGTAGTAGGAGATTCTATCACGAATCTGTCTGCTGTTGCCCATGTCAGGATATCGCTTTTCTTTCCTTCGAAGGCAACCGCTTGAGTCGCAGCAAGTGTCGCATCCGACAGACTTTTCAATTCGCATATCCTGAATATATCATTGCTAAGTGGATTGACTTCAATCACTCCCTTCTGCGTGATAATTCTATAAGGTTCTGTCTGCCCATTATCCTTAGTTGCTGAGAAGGCGGCCGCAACACTTGCCGCAGCCGCCATCCCTATACATATAAATCCTTTATTCATAAACTATATTCATTTGTAATGCCGGTCCCCAGCCCCAGCCCCCAGAAACCAGATCCCAGACACCTGAAACCTGACACCTGAAACCTGACACCTACAATTCAATATCTTGATCCACGATTACATGCCAAGGCAATCCGTTGAGTGCTAAGGTTTCCAGGAATGGATCCGGATCGAATTCCTCTACATTGTGTACTCCGGGCATTACCC
>CAZGGB010000068.1:0-16214 GCA_964525115.1 uncultured Sangeribacter sp.
TTTGGTTCACAAATTTAATAAATTTTGAGTGCAAATACAAGTTTTGCTAAAAAAAAGATTTCATCTCCCGACCCTCCCCCGACATGCCACTTATCAGCAATCTGACCTCCGACCCCTGAAAAGCAGCTGCTCCCAATTTATGGTTCTTCTCAAATTTAGTTGAAAGTTATTGTTGTCGGTAATCCGCGATAGCCAGCGAAGCGGTGATTGCCATTTAGAAATGGCATGAAAGGACGTATTTCCACACACAGCTGCCAACTAAAAAACAAAGCCCCACGATTCTTTGTTATCAAGATATGACACAAATAGTATTGAGCATAGATAGTCCATCGGCAGCGAGTGCCATTCGTTCTCTTGTCAAGAATATGATAGGAGTAAGGATAGTATCCGATTCTCATAGTAACACCAGAAAACCCCAAGAATCGGATTTGACCAACAAAATCTGCAAAGGATTGGAGCAGGTAAAAATGATACAAGAAGGGAAACTTCCCCGTCGCACCATACAAGACATGCTCGATGAACTTTGAAGTAATCCCGACTCCCGACTTTGAAAAATCCTTCAAGGCTCTCGCCAAAAGGCACCGGTCCTTGAAGAAAGACATACGTGAGTTTACAGACTCCTTGCAACAGAACCCTTTTCAAGGAGATGAACTCACTAATCTCACTCATCGCTGCCTCCCTGGCGGCGATTTTATTTTATGCTTGGCGAAGCAAGCGTTAGGGGTGATTTTTCAAAAAAGACTCTGAAAATTTTGCCGTTTCAGACAAATGCGCTATTTTTGTGGTAAATTAGTACGATATGAATTTATACCGCACACTTTACGGGCAATACAGGCTCTCCTGCCTCGCTGCCACCCTTGCTCTCGGAGTTTCAATGACATCTCCGATTGCATTGGCTCAAGCTACGGGTGTCGACAATTATACAGATCCTTTGGCTCCCGGATATATATTCAGGGCGTCACGGATGCTTTCTTCCGGCAACCCTCTCGGCGCTTTCGACCAGACTGCTGCCACTGCCTCCGACTTCGAAGCACTCTCGCCGGAGCTGCGGGCTGAATGGCTCGCAGAGTTGGGATGTGCCCTTTTCGAGCGTGGTGAAGCATCCTGTGTTGAAGTGCTCGCTCGTCTTGCCAATGAGTATCCTACAAATCAGAAAGCCACCCAGGCCATCCTGACAATAGGAGACTGGTATTGGTATCATGCTGACTGGCATGAGGCCATAGCCCAATATGCGAAAGTGGATATTATGACTCTCGGAGCTGAGCAACGACCCCTGTATAGCTATCGCAAGGCTCTCGCTTTCCTGCGATGTGGTCTTCCGGAAAGCGCTGCCCCTCTAATCGCCTCGATTGCTTCCACTCCTGGTTATGAGCGCATCGCAAAATTCTACACTGCATATATTCATTACCTTAACAAGGACTATGACACGGCTTACAGCATGATGTATGAAGTGGCCGAGAACAGTGAAGATAACAATGAGCAACAGACCGTAAACAATAATTCAGGACGTGGACGAAGAATATCTGTGGCGTCCAGACCTAATCTCGTCCGACAGCAAAGCCAATATACATCTGACGGCATCGAACCGCTATATTATATGGCGCAGATAGAATATTTGCGTGGTCAGTATGACGATGTGATTGCTCATGCTTCAACCATTATGGCGAAGAATCCTGTGGCGGAACTCTTGCCAGAACTTCACCGCATCACCGGCTTGAGTTATTTCAAGAAAGGTGCTTATCACTCGGCTCGCCCATATCTGGAAGAATTTGTGGGAGAGGTGGAATCCCCAAATGATGATGCGCTGTACGCTCTCGGCGCCATACAATATGATAGCGGCGACCTAACAGAGGCTGAAAAGAATCTCCGCCAACTTACCGATCGCGGCAATGCCCTTGCCCAAGGTGCATATCTCTACCTCGGACAGATAGCCGAACAGCGTGGTGACATGAACGCCGCTGCCATGGCTTTCGAAAAGGGTGCCAACATGGCGTTTGATCAAAACGTAGCGGAAACCTCTCTATACAACCATATTGTGGCTCTGACAAAAGGTGGAAACGCTCCTTTTGCCAGCAACATCGCCAAGCTTGAAGATTTCATGAGCCGATATCCCGACTCCCGATATGCTTCCGACGTGCAGGAAAGTCTCGCAACTGCTTATTTCTATGAGCATGATTACGGAAAGGCTTTAGCTTCCATCAACAAGGTCAGAAACCCATCGGATGCCACGCTTGCCACTAAGCAGAAAATTCTCTATAAATTAGGCACGAGCGAGATCACTTCCGGGGCGCTATCGCAAGCTGTAGCCCATCTCGGGGAGGCTGCCGAAATGAAATCGACCGACTCTGCTCTTGCCAGTGAGGCGTGTCTATGGCTCGGTGAGGCCCTTTACGGGCTGGGTGACTACAAGTCGGCTGCTGATGCCTATGCCACTGCACTTCGCGGCACGCTGACTCCCGACAACCGCATCTCTGCCCGCTATGGCTTGGCTTTCGCCCAGTTTAAGATGAATGATTGGCGCGAGGCAAGGAAGAACTTTGCCGAAGTGGCTGAAAACAGGAATGCTTCCGGGCAAATGAAAGGAGACGCTATGGTGCGCGCCGCAGATTGCCTTCTCTACCTCGGTGACTATCAGAAAGCCGCTGATCTTTACCTGCGTGCTTCGCGTGAAGGGGCAGGAGATGCTGACTATGCCACTTTTCGCCATGCTGTGACAGTTGGCGTAACTGAGGGTACTGACTCCAAGATGAAAAAGCTGAACGCATTCCTAAAGGAAAGGCCGGATTCGAAATGGACTTCTGACGTGCTCCTTGAGGCAGGAAAGACAATGGCGGCTCTCGACAAGCCTGACAAGGCCGCTCCTTACTTCGAGAGGTTGACCCGCGAATATCCAAAAGACAACAAGACTCGTGCCGGAGCCCTGTCTCTTGCTCTTGCCTATGTGAAGCAGGGGGAGACAGACAAGGCTAAATCGGCATATATGGATATAATCAAAACTTGGCCTACGAGCGAAGAAGCTTCACTTGCCAACGACGATATGCGCCGCATCACGGCTGCCGACGGCAGTCTGATGGAGTATGCTCGTTTCCTTGACGGCATCAACGGTGCGCCGCAGATCGATCCCGACGAGATGGATGCTATCACTTTTGAAGCAGCCGAGACTTCTTATGCCGCCAATAATAGCAACACTTCCCTGCTTGAGCAATACATCATCGACTTTCCTGATGGCCGCTATCTCGCTAATGCTCTGATGGACCTTGCAGAGGCTGCCGACAGCGACGGCGACTCTTCAAAGGCTCTCATATATCTTGACAAGCTTCTCTCGATGCGCGGCGACTCTCAGCAAGTGCCAGCTGCTTTGTTTCTGAAAGCTGACTTGCTTGAAGATGCTGGCGACATGCAAAAAGCGCTCGACAGCTATCTCGCACTCGAGCGTAGTGGAGGCTCTGAATTTGCGCCGGAAGCTATTGCCGGCGTGATGCGCACTACCTCGGATGCCGGGCAACGCACTGAGTATGCCCGCCGGCTACTTTCGATAGGAGGCGTCAGTGCTGAAGATGCTGAGGAGGCTCGTTTTTACGAGGCTTCCGGACTCCTCCACAGTAGCCAAAGCCAAGCCGGAATAGATGCTCTCAAGGGGCTTGCATCTTTCCCCAACTCGCTCTCCGGAGCTAAGGCTGCCGTTGAGCTTGGCGATTGGTATCTGGAGCAAGGAGACACCAAGAATGCCCTTTCGATTCTTGAAGCCTTCACCGATGCCGGGTCTGTGCATGCATATTGGTTGGCTCGCGGATTTATTTCTCTTGCTGATGCTTATCATGCCGACGGCAACGACTATCTTGCAGTGGAATACCTCAAGAGCCTTCGCGATAACTATCCGGGCGAGGAAACTGATATAGCTGAGGCTATTGAAGAGAAAATAAAAGAGTACTCTAATCAATGATAAAGATAAATTATAAATGATAAATTTGAAAAGAGTCATTGCGGGAGTTATGCTGGCGACGCTGGCTGGTGTAGGATATGCGCAAAAACTTACAGAATCTGTGACTGTAGAAGGTAAGTATACGCCTGAGATCATATCTGCTGACAGGCTTGCATTGCTGCCGGCTACCGTGACATTGAACGCTCCGGAATCAAACATGGCTTACGACCGTAAAGGTGTGGCTGCCGACTTTTCTCCAGATGCGCTCAACATGCCAGCTACCGGTTGGAGGGCAAAAAAGCTTTACGACTCATCGAAGGGATATGTCGATTTCCGGCTTGGAAGCTGGCTAAACTCCTCGTTGTCTGCCGGGTTTGCCGCCATACGCAACGATGACACGCAGCTCAACGTTTATCTGCAACATAATTCTACCTCGCTATGGCAAGCGTGGAAAGGGGATGAAGAAAAGAATATTCAGGCTGCCGACAAACGTTTTCGCTACGACGAGACAATCGGTGCTGACCTTTCGCATCGTCTGCTTGGGATAGGCACCATAAGTGCCGACCTACGGTATCATTTAGGATATTTCAACTACTATGGCACGGATCAAGGCGGGAAAGCCGACGAGGCTGTGAAAGCTCCTACGCAGACACTCAACGATGTCTATGCCCGTGTGGGATGGAAGGGGCTGGAGCATGAGCGCCTGAGCTATGCGGCAGATGCCGACGTGCGCTACTTCGGCTACCGCGCATATTATTTGCCGAGCATCATCAACGTGTATCCACGGCAATACGTCAAGACAAAAGGGGCTCGGGAGACTGTGATCAATGTCGGAGGCGACGTGGCCTATAGTCTTTCAGACGAGGCTGGAAACGGTTCTAAAGTAGGTATTGCCCTGCGATATTCGGGTGTGATCAACTCCGAATTTAATGATGTGAATCGAGTGGAAGCGACCCCTGCCTACACCCTTATGGGGCGCAATTACTCTCTGCGCCTTGGTGCCAACCTGGCAGTGGTGGGGAATGGGGAAACGAAGTTTCGCGTGGCGCCTGATGTGCGGTTTGGAGTCAGAAAGGGTATCATGGCTTTCTCCGCCACCATCGGCGGCGGCACTCATCTGCGCACTCTTGCCTGGCAACATATGATGGACTATTATTCTGATCCAGGACTGGGTTGCTACGAGGCAGCCTACTCCCCACTTGACGCGCACCTTGCATTCCAGTTGAATCCCGGAGGACGCTGGACTGTCGGGATAGAGGGAGCGTGGCGGACTACGCTCAACGAGAGTTTGGGAGGCTGGTATCAGGAGGAGCTCAACAATGGTTCATGGTGGGAAGGGCTACTTAGCAGCTCGTATCCGCAGATTTCCGACGATTATGCATGGGAAAGGTATCGCACCGGTGGACGCATCCATGGCTTCAGCTTGTCGGTGAATGCCGGATATGAGTTCTGCCGCTACTTTTCTCTTAATGGGAAGGCTACTTGGCATCCACAGGATGGCTCGAAGGGATTCCTGAATGGTTTCGACCGTCCGGAGTTTACAGCCGACCTATCGGCTGAATCTTCACCCATTGATAGACTATCTCTGAAGCTCGACTATCGCTTGCGGGCAAAGAGATGGCTATTGCCGGGAAATATGAGCAGACTTGACTTGGCTGCTTCCTATCGGGTCACTGATAAGATTTCGGTTGGCGCTGATCTGAACAATCTGCTCAACAGGCATGAAGAAATCCTTCCCGGATTGCCGCTTGAAGGATTCAATGTCGCCTGTGGCTTCCAGATTGTGTTTTGAAAACTCAAAGCGGGGGTTGATTGTTGTTGCTAAAAAAGGAAGACACATATGAAGAACAAAGAAAAAGATATAGAAGAAAAAGCGATTACCCTTGAGTATTCGAATGAGGACGACCGCGCATATGGACTTGCCGGAATGGCAATTTCATTGGCTGCTCTCGATGCTTTTGACCGAATAGCTGAGGTGAGCCTTGACGGTGACGACGACACGATGGTGGAATTCTCCAACGAGTATTATTTCTCGGGGAGTCCGTCAATTTCGCCGAAAAGCACTTGGGACAATCTTGTGCACAATTTTCACATCACTGCCTCAATGGTGATCAGCAACGTAATGTCGCGTTCAATGGTGAGGATGCATCGTGATGTGCCGGTGGATGTGCTCGGCGCGCTTCATGATGAAATTTTGCGTGAAGGTCGCGACAGTTGCGGCTTGGAAGATGACGAGATCGATGCTCTATTCAACCGCACTTTGAGTTACTCAAGGCGCATATTCTCCAATCCCCGCCTGCATCCGGCTATCGATGAGTTTGCACGGGTCATCTCGCGCAGGCGCACCCTTAGTGGCAATGAGATTCGCGATGAACTCAGACTCCTTCAAATAATTTAGAATGGAGGAGAGGCTTACTATCGGGGAAATGCAGCGGGAGGTCGACTGTTGGATCAAGGAGATCGGCAAAGGCTACTTCCCGCCGCTTGCCAATATGGCTATACTGACTGAGGAGGTGGGTGAACTCGCCAGGGTCATTGTGCGCCGATACGGACCGCAGGTGTCTAAGAAAAGCGATCTTGACCGTAATCTTGAGGAGGAACTTGCTGATGTGCTCTGGGTAGTCACATGCCTTGCCAACCAAACCGGGGTAGACCTCACAGAGGCTTTCCGCAAGACCATACGCAAAAAGACAGAGAGGGATCGGAATCGCTTCGGATAATTCTTGACCATAATAACTCAAAATAACCAGACAACCATGAATCAGATTATTGAATGTGTCCCCAATTTCAGTGAAGGACGCGACAAAGCTAAGATAAAAGAAATCACCGACGCCATCCAGAGCGTAGAGGGAATAAGTCTGCTCGACGTGGATCCCGGAGAAGCTACCAATCGCACGGTAGTCACCTTCGTAGGTACTCCGGAGGCAGTGGTTGAAGCTGCTTTCCGTGGCATCAAGAAGGCTGCCGAGGTGATAGATATGACAACACATCACGGTGCGCATCCCCGCATGGGAGCCACCGACGTTTGCCCCCTAATTCCGGTGGCTGGAATCACTCTTGAGGAATGCGCCCAACTTGCAAGAAAGCTTGCTGAGCGCGTGGCGACGGAGCTAAATATACCAACTTATTGCTATGAGGCTGCGGCATTCCGTCCGGAAAGAAAGAATCTTGCAGTATGCCGTGAAGGAGAATATGAGGCACTACCCAATAAGATGGGTTCTGAGGAAAAAGGTCCGGATTTCGGCAACCGTCCGTATGACGCGGAAGTAGCAAAGACTGGAGCCACTACAATCGGAGCGCGCGATTTCCTTATAGCGGTCAATTTCAATCTCAACACCACATCTACACGCCGCGCTAATGCCATAGCTTTTGACGTCAGAGAGAAAGGGCGTCCGATGCGTGAGGGTGGCAAGGTGACCGGTAAACCCATTAAGGATGAAAATGGGAAGCCGATAATGATTCCGGGCACTCTCAAAGGTACAAAAGCCATCGGATGGTATATTGATGAGTATGGTATCGCACAGGTGTCGATGAATATCACAGACATCGCACAGGTGCCGCTTCATGAGGCATTCGACGAAGTATGCCGCAAAGCTGATGCCCGTGGAGTGCGCGTGACAGGAACCGAAATTGTGGGTCTTGTGCCTAAGCGGACTCTTGTGGATGCGGGTAAATACTTCCTTCGCAAACAGCAACGCAGCGTAGGCATACCGGAAAGTGAAATAATACGGATTGCCATAAAATCTATGGGGCTTGACCAACTCTCACCATTCGATCCGAAGCAGAAAGTGATAGAATACATGATAGAGGATGATTCTGCCAAGAAACTCGTAGACCTTACAGCGAAAGGTTTTGCCGAGGAGACTGCGTCGGAGTCGCCGGCTCCCGGTGGTGGCAGTATTTCAGCCTACATGGGTGCTCTTGGTGCAGCTCTTGGCACTATGGTGGCAAATCTTTCTGCTCATAAGGCAGCCTACGACGACCGTTGGGAGGAATTTTCAGATGCCGCTGAGATAGGGCAGCATCTGATGGATGAACTTCTTCATCTTGTAGATGAGGATACTGAGGCTTTCAACCGCATTATGGCAGTCTTTGCTATGCCAAAGAAGACCGATGAGGAGAAGGCTGCGCGAGCTGTGGCAATGGAAGAAGCCACCCTATATGCTACCCAAGTGCCTCTGAAGACCATGAAGAAAGCATATGAGGTGTTTGACTTGGTAGAAAACATGGCGGCTGATGGAAATCCCTCTTCTGTTACGGATGCCGGTGTCGGAGCTTTGGCAGCACGTGCAGCCGTGCGTGGAGCCGGATTGAATGTGCGTATCAATGCCGCTGGCCTTAAAGACCGTGAGATGGCAGACTCGCTCGTCTCGGAAGCAGCCGAACTGGAGCGTTTGGCGGCGGAGCGGGAAGCTTCAATTCTTAAGATAGTAGAGTCTAAGATTTAAAATTGTGCATCATGCATTTTAAGTGGTCGCCTGCGAGAAAATCAGGGGCGGCCATATGGATAAGACGCGGTGTGTCGACAAGGGCCACCGCGTCGCACATTTTTGTGGCAATGTCGAGCTCGTGAGTGGAAAAGAGGATGCATTTCCCTTGTTCATGAGCAAGCCTGTTGAGGAGATTCACAAGATCGTAGCGGCTTGGCATATCAAGGAAGGATGTGGGTTCGTCGAGCAATATGATTGGAGTGTCTTGGGCAAGGGCGCGAGCAATCATCACGCGCTGGCATTCGCCGTCGCTCATGGTGTCGAGGGTGCGTTGTGCGAACGACTCCATCCCTACGTCGGCAAGCGATCGCATCACTATCTGCTCATCGGTCTTCTGCATACGCCCTATCCAGTTGGTATATGGAGCGCGCCCCATCGCCACTGCATCTGCACACCGCATGGAGGGTATGCGTGTGCGTTGTGTGGAGACGAATGCAAGTGTCTTGGCTATAGCAGCAGGTGAAAGTGAGCGGATATCATGACCATTGAGCCGGATTGAGCCGGAATAATGTGGATTCAAACCGGCAATGGCACGCAGAAGTGTTGATTTTCCCGTGCCGTTACGTCCGATGAGAGAGGTAAGGGTAGCTTTTTTGAATGAGGCAGATGCATTTTCTATGAGGATGCGGTCTTTGAAGCCTATGGTGAGATTTTGGAGGGTTATCATTATTCATTAGCTATTTTAGCTTTAACACAACAAAGATTACGATGGGTATGCCGAGCAGGGCAGTGATGGAGTTGATAGGAAGAGTGAGGAGTTTTGAGATGATGTCGCAGATGAGAAGCACTACCGAGCCGGTCAGCAGCGTGGCGGGGACAAGAATGCGATGATCGGAGGTGCGGAACATCATGCGGGTCACATGTGGCATGGCAAGCCCGATAAAACCAATAGGTCCGCAAAAAGCTGTCACAGTGCCCGCCAAGAGGGTAGTGGAAAGGAAGAGAAGAGTCCGGGAGCGCTTGATGTCAAGCCCCATGGTTCGCGCATATTCCTCTCCGAATAGAAGAATATTGAGTGGCTTTATTGTGATAATGGCAAGGATTATGCCTGCCACTACAGCCGGTAGCAATATCCATAGCTGTGATATGGTCACATCGCCAAGTGACCCCATGGTCCAGATGACGAAGGCTTTCAGCGATTCATCTCGGCTTAGATATTGTAGGATTTGGACTACCGCGCTTATGCCGGATGAAAACATCATGCCAAGGATGAGGATCACCATTATGTCTTTTATGCGGGATGCCACCGCGCCCACAATTAGGAGAACCAATGCAGACCCGATCCAAGCAGCACCTGCTATTCCAAGTGAAGACATTGTGGGGGAAAGTCCGAAGAGCGGTGCTCCAAGAAGGAAAAGGGCAACCCCTAACGAGGCTCCGGAACTGATGCCGAGCACGTATGGACCGGCAAGTGGATTGCGGAATAGCGTCTGCATCTGGAGTCCGGAGACGGAGATGGCAGCTCCGGCGAGAATCGCCACTACAGCCTTTATAAGGCGTATGTTGACGACAATTCTGGCTATAGCCGGAGGGCACTCGCCACCGGTGAGGGCAGCCCAAATATAATGTAGGGGAATGGAGGTGGAGCCTACAGAGATGTCGAAAATGAAAAGGGCTATTATCGCTGCTGAAAGCAGTATTGTAAGGGTAGGATTTTTCAAGGCTTGGGCTGGGGATCTTTAGTCAAATTGCCTTTTTGACAGTTAGACAAAATTAGAGGTATATTCTCAATTAAGTTTTTTATAGTAGTAGAGGGGAGCATCGGAGAGTTCTGGGTGTAGGATGCCGATGAGGTCACGGAGTATTATGTCGGGGTTGGTAATTCCAGACTCGAAGAAATCATTCCCTCCTGAAGGTTTTGAGCGCAGAGTATTGTTGTAGATATAACCATTACGGAAAACGCGTGTATCCGTGAATTTCGGGCATTTCGCGGCGAGGGCAGACAATGATGCCGTCTGATCAATATTGAGCCAAAAATCGGCCTGTGAGGCGAGCGTATAGGCTTCTTCAAGATCGATGGGCATTGATGAGCTGCCTGTTTCTTTCTTGTAGATGTAGTCGCCTCCAGCGTCGGAGATAAGACGAGCCATATAGCTTGAGGCTGATGGCATGAACCAAGAGTCGCCGTATGGCACATTGAGCATCACCGAAGGAGCGTCGATGACTTTTTCAGCTACTTTATTTTTCAGATCATCGTATCTTCCTGCTATCGCTTTGAAAGTGTCTTCACCTTTCAGGCGTTCGCCTATAATTTCTGCTATTGCCACAATCCATTCCGCCTTGCCGAGCGGTGACTCTTCAAGATAGTCGCCTATGTAGATGTAGGGAATATTGAGCTCGCGTAGTTTCCCTTCCATGCTGCTTGCACCATTGACTCCGTAAAGAAGCACTATATCCGGGTCGGAAGCAAGGAGGGCTTCATAATCAAAGTTCCCTTCATAGCCTATATCTGCTATTTGATCGCTTCGCTTCTGAATTTCGGGATTGGTGATATAGTTTAGTCCGGAGACACCTACTATGCGGTCTGTGGCACCCAAAGCATCGAGCATTGCGACGTGGGTGGACGAGGTGGTGATAATTCTCTTAGCTTCTCCATCGAGAATTTGACCGTCGAAAGCTAATGGCGCTTCATCTCCTGCACGTGTGATGAAGAGCCTTGATGCGACGCTGTCTGCCCCCTGCCAAGGGTCAGAAATTGTCAGAAGTGTGCTTTCAGAATCCTCTTTGCCTGAGATTGAGAAGCCGGAGGCTTGGGTTGGGGAATAGAGGGTCTCAGAGAAGTCGGAAAGATTGCCTGAGTCCTTGTGTGAGCATGAGAAGAGCGCAGATATAAGGATAAGAAGCGTATAATGAATTTTTTTCATATATTTATACTGTATTCGTGAATAAGTCGAAATGGCTTTATTATAAATCATATAAGTCTTAGAGATACTCCTTTACCATGAGATGGCGAGGAAACATTCAAAGTTGGTGCCGGGCATTGGTCGCGATAAGACCGAGAGGTATTCAGCATCGAAGAGATTATTGATCGCGAGTTTCATCTGTAGGGTGATAGGTTTTATTTTAAATGATTTTTCGAGAGTCAGATTGCTGATGCTGTAGGCAGGGAGATTGCCGGTCAGGGTCGAGGCATTGCTTGTCATGGTGAAGCGCTCAGAATAATAGTGCCACTTGTAGTTAATGCCCCACGATCTCCAAGATGCGCGCAGTGACGCAGATGCCGAGTGGCGTGGAATGTATGGAAGTTGCTTTCCGATGGAATTGTCGGCTTCACTCATTTTTTCACCGGCATTAATTGATGGTGTCCATGAATAAGATGCATTGAGGTCGAATTTCCAGTCTTGACAGAGAGTCAGTGAAGCGTCGGCGTTTAACTCAATGCCATAAGCATGCACGCTTTTCACATTGCGTGGGGAGAAGAATCCCTTTATAGTGGGAAGCCAGATTATCCAGTTGTCGATGTGTGAGTCAAACCATGTGGCTGAGAAATGTGTATTGAAAAGATGATTTTGCGACGCTTGGAAGTCAAAACCGCAGTCGTATGTCCAACCCTTTTCATTGTGCAGATCCGGATTCCCTCCAGGCATGAAATATAGGTCGTTGAGAGAAGGGTAGCGGTAATTCCGACTTCCGGAAACTTTGAGTGTCAGTCCGAATAAGGTCTGATTGACATAAGAGTTTATTGCTTTCCAATCGGCAAATAGAGCCGGAATTGGAGAAGTGGCTTTGTTTCCATATGTTTCCTCTCGCAAGGCTGCGGAAACTCCTACTCCGTCGATAGGTTGCCATCGCGCGGTTAGGGCCCCGCTAAGTTCAAGACGCCTTTTGTGGTATCCAATATCGGCTGCATTGCCACTTCCGGCAATGATTTGCCGGTCGGTCGATTTTACGTTGTGGTGGTTGGCAGTAAGCGATGCTGTGAAAAGCCAGCGGTCGGTAGGGTAAAAGTTGGCAAGTACATTGCCGAAGAAAGTATTGACGTGAGACCGGGACTGAGTCATAGTCGACCATACGTCTTGCGCTAATTCCCGTCGATAATCGTATGCCATCCAAGTATGGATGTATCCGGCTCGAAGATCAAGGTTCCACGTGGAACGTGCATGTCGCCAACCCATTACGCCGCGTAGGGTGTTTTCGCGTTGACGGTTTTCAATACCCCGCTGTTCGCTGTAATCTGTAGAGATCATCGGAATCTCACGGTTGGATGCCGTAAGCCATGCATTGAGTAGGAAGCGATCACCCTTCTTCGTGTCATAATAAGCTTCTTGCAGAATATGGAAATCTTTGAAAGATCCTAAGTGATTTTTTTCTTTTGGATGATATTGGGCTATTATGTTGTGGTTGTCGTCGTAAATATTCTCCTTTTTGTCGCGGTTGATATACGTATAGTCGTTGGCTGATGAAGAGTAAACAGCTCGGGTCGTGAACGCCCATTTGCGGTTGCTGTAAGAGAGCTTCAGAAACTCATCGAAGGTCTTGTAGGAGCCGATGCCTTGCACATAATTGACACCTAAACCTTTGTTGAATTCTGGCGCAGTGGCGAGTGAGACTGCGCCACCCAGACCTCCGCCAGATTCATTGACAGAGGAGGTGCCATGGAGAAGCGAAGCCTTGTCTATGAAGAAGGATGGGATGGTGGAGAGGTCGGTCATGCCAAGCATCGGGCTATTGATGCGCATTCCGTTCCAGCTTACGTTTGTATGTGAAGCAGAGGTGCCTCGGAAAGCTACAGTGGATAGTGTGGCGCGCCCGGCGTTTTTTACGAAGACTGAGGAGTTGAAAGTGAGAACATCGGCAATAGAGAGTGCGATATTTTCTTTGAGTGCGATGGAGTCGAAAGTGGTCTTTTGCACTCCGATTTCCTGCATTGGGCGGCGTGCCATGATGACAAACTCGTCGAGCATCACAGTGTCCTGATCCGCTTGATCTGGAGTAGATGCTTGTATGGTCGTGATGGCAACTATTACGATTGCCACCACGACCATTAATCTTTTGAGCACGCTGCTATACATAAGTTATTTTTTGAGCCAACAGAAGCTGCCTGGAATAATGCCGACGTTGAAATGGCCAATTAGATTTCCGGCTGAGGAATATCGGTAGATTTCGCCATTTTGTTGATAATCGATGGCATCTGCTACATATACGTCTCCAGATACAGGAGCTACAGTAAGTCCATAATAGTAGGTGCCGTTGGATTTTATGAGTGATTCTGTTGGCAGGGCTTGGCTTGTGACGCTCATTTCCCAAATGTCGCCGTTTATCCAGTAGAGTTTGTCTTTCTTGCCGTTAAGGCATAATTCAGATACACTGTCACCAAGTGTGAATGTCATTTCCTGTTCAATCTCAAAGCTTTCTGCATCAATTTTCACAAGTGTTGGAGCCTCATATCCTATTGGATTTCCTGACCAGCTTCCTCCGTCAACAAGCACCCAGAGTTTATTATTGCAGTCAAGGGCAATAGCTTTGGGTTGTATGCCAATTTCAAGGGTTGCTACCACCTTGTCTGTGCGGGTATCGATCTTTATGATATTCTTCTGATAGCTCCAGCAGTTGCAGAAGACGTAGTCGCCGTATGCCACCATTTGTTCTGTTGAGCCGGTTGATACATCCATGTTCGGCACTTCGATATAGCCCGTGATGGTATAAGTGGAAGGGTCTACAATGGCAATACGGTTATCATACATCTGGGTGATGTAGGCCTTCTTGTCGTTGACCTGATGGAAATAGCGAGGAGATGTGAGGCCTGTGATGCGCCCTTTTTCTTTCAGCGTATAAGGATCTACAGCAAAAACTACATTGGAGTTGTTAACTACAATCCAGCCTTTGCCACCGGCAATTGTCATTGATTGAGCCCCATCACCGAGTTTCATATCATTCACAGTGTTGAAAGCCTCATTTAAGGTCTTGTTGGTTTCAGGATTATAGACAGAAAGGGATGCTGTGCTCGTCTGGAAACTGCCTTCGTTTATGATGAAGAGCGTACCGTCACCATTATTGGAGATGTAATCTTTGATTGGATTGGTTTCCTCTACATCGTCGTTCTTAGAGCAACTCGTAGTGGAGAGAGAGATGGCAGCTACGGCGCATGCCGCAGCGAGATACTTGAAAAGTTTTTTCATAATTATTATTGTATAAATGAATGGTCCCGTTCATGTAGCACAATAAGGGGTATATATAGGATCTCGTGTCTGCGCAAGGATAGGTTTTCTGACTTGTCCCTTCCGTCGAGGCGCCTTCTCAAGCTTTTTTATGGCTCAATGACTTGTGTGCCTTGACATAGATTCCCCGTGGTGGGGAACCGGGATTTACAGCAGCGGGTACTGTTCCGGTATCGCACCGGATTCCCTTTCCTTTGCATAATGAAATAACAACAGTATTGTCAAATTTGTTTTGGATTTGGTAGTTTGGATTATATTGCCTAACTTTGCGCCTACAATGTAGAAACCGAAGATAACGTTGGCAACGACGAAAACTCCATGTTTATGAAACCAATTCGCATCAACCTTCTTGTTAAGATTCTGATAGCCATTGCGCTTGGAATTGCAGCCGGCAATTTTTTTCCTGTATGGGCAGGCAGAGTCTTTATGACATTCAACGCTATTTTCAGCCAGTTCTTAGGATTCCTTATCCCTCTTATCATCTTAGGATTTGTAGCTCCTGCCATAGCAGAGATTGGTAAAAATGCAGGCAAGATGCTTGTTTGGACTGCGCTGATTGCATATGTAGCCACTTTGATGTCAGGATTTCTTAGCTATGGGGTAGGAGAGTCGATATTCCCGCATCTTATTTCCCCCGACAATCTCAAGGGAATCACTGAGGGGCATGATCTTCAGCCTTATTTCACCATCGAGATGCCTCCTCTTATGGGGGTGATGACGGCTCTCGTGACTGCTTTTACCGTTGGCATTTGCCTTTCGAGGATGGAGGGAGACACTATCAAGAGTTTCCTCCGGGAGTTTCGTGAGATTGTGGAGAAGACTATTGCAGGAGCAATCATCCCACTTCTGCCACTTTATATATTCGGAATATTCCTAAATATGACCGTCTCAGGGCAAGTGATGGGTATTCTGACTGCATTTGCCAAGATCATAGGGGTAATCTTTTCCCTGCATATTTTCTTGCTTATTTTCCAGTATTGCATCGCTGCGTTGTTTGTAAAGAGAAATCCATTTAAGCTTCTCTTGACTATGATGCCGGCTTATTTTACCGCCTTGGGCACTCAGTCGTCGGCTGCCACGATTCCTGTTACTCTGCGTCAGGCAATAAAGATGGGTGTGACTGAGGAGGTGGCTGGTTTTGTGATTCCTCTGTGTGCCACTATCCATATGTCGGGAAGCGTTATGAAGATAGTGTGCTGTGCTCTTGCGCTTATGATCATGCAAGGACATCCTTACGATATCGGTATGATGTCTGGATTCATATGCATGCTTGGAGTGTCGATTGTGGCCGCTCCGGGAGTGCCGGGGGGAGCAATCATGGCTTCTTTGGGCATTTTAGGAAGCATCTTGGGATTTTCGGAGAGCGATCAAGCGCTGATGATAGCCCTTTATATTGCAATGGATAGCTTCGGGACGGCTTGTAATGTGACCGGAGATGGGTTTATAGCACTTATTATCGACAAATTCTTCGGGAAAAAAGATAGCAATAGCCGCTAAGTAATCGTAAAATAATAAATTGGTAAAGATCAAGCAGGGTTTGCCAAGTTATTTTTTGAAGATTACTAAAATCTATATTAGCTATAGTGATAAAAAAGGGGGACTCTGCTAATGCAGGATCCCCCTTGGCTAATATATGGAGAAGTT
>CAZGGB010000069.1:0-16126 GCA_964525115.1 uncultured Sangeribacter sp.
AAGAAAAGCCCCAGCATCCAAAAAGCAACTACGCAGTAGTAGGCCTCTACTTCTATCCAAACAAAGTAGTGAAAGTAGCCCACAATATAAAGCCTTCCTCAAGAGGCGAATTAGAAATCACCACCGTCAACCAGGAATTCCTGAAGGACGGTGAACTGAAAGTCCAGACCCTCCCACGCGGCTTCGCATGGCTCGACACCGGCACCCATGACTCCCTCTCCGAAGCCAGCATCTACGTAGAAGTCTTAGAAAAGCGCCAGGGACTAAAAATCGCCTGCCTAGAAGGCATCGCCTACCGTCAAGGATGGATAAGCAAAGAAAAGATGCTCGAATTGGCAAAACCGATGTTAAAGAATCAATATGGCCAGTACTTAGTAAAGGTAGTTGAAGAAGTAGAAAGGACTGGACATAAAAATTTAGATTGACATAAACCTCGGAGAGGTTTTCCTTTGATTTGTTAACCCCAGATTTCAATCTGTGGGATTAAATCTAAAGAAGCTATATAAGCTAAAGCAGCTAAAAATTTATGAATATTATCAAAACCAACATAGAAGGCCTAGTAATAATCGAGCCAAAAATCTTCAAAGACCCCCGCGGCTACTTCTTCGAAAGCTACAACAAGCAAGTCTTCGAGGAGCAAGTCGCCAAAGTAGACTTTGTCCAAGACAACGAATCCTGCTCCTCCTTCGGCGTCATGCGCGGCCTCCACTTCCAACACCCACCCTTCGCGCAAGCCAAGCTCGTTCGCTGCGTAAAAGGCGCAGTCCTCGACGTAGCCGTCGACATCCGCAAAGGCTCTCCCACCTACGGCCAGCACGTATCAGTAGAACTATCCGAAGACAACCACCGTCAGTTCTTCATCCCGAGAGGCTTTGCCCACGGATTCGCAGTCCTCAGTGACATCGCCATATTCCAATACAAATGCGACAACTACTACCACCCCGAAGCCGACGGTGGCATCTCCATCCAAGATCCCTCCCTCGCTATCGACTGGCACATAGATCCATCAAAAGCCATTCTTTCTGAGAAAGACTTACGCCACTCTTTATTAGAAGATTTTAATTCCCCATTTGAATATTTTCAAGATTAGGCGATTGTGGTATGTATTCAAAACTAATAAAAAGATAAGTTATCTTTACGACTATATCCTCGTCTACTCAATAGAAGACACCGAAACAGGCTTATCAGAATATCCCAAATGCCGTCTTCTTACATTCGACAGCAATATAGAGATGAAAAAAGGCTCCCTACTCCAAATCTACACCCGCAAAGGCAAAGACTCTTCCACCATCGACTTCGAAACCAGCACCCTAACCACCATCCTCTACTGGGGTCTCCCCGAAGCCATATGGCATATCCCCCATTCCTCCTATGAACTCATCAACAGACGCGACTCCATCGGAGGTGGCCTCCTCAACGAATAGTTCGCACGACTCCTTCGGGCGTACGATTTTCGTACAAATAACAACTGTCTATACCTAATAGGAAAGTAACATAATAGCAAACAACACTTAATTATTAGAAAAATACAAAATGGCCAAAAATTTTGAAATATTAAAATTGAATACATCGAAAGAGAAAAAAGGTGTCCTTAAACAAATCTACGAAACCGGAATTGAAATTTTGCCAAATTTAATAGATACTTTATCAGGTCTTCCTTTAGCAAGTTCCATTAAAGAAATAGGGAAAATGGCGATAGGAATAAACGATACCATGTTCATTAGGAAACTTGATAGGTTCAATAATGCCAACGAGGATATTAGCGATGAAGCTAAACAGGATTTTATAGATAATTTAGATCCAAATGAATATACTCGAATCACAACATATTTAATCAACCTATTAATCTCAGCTGAAGAAGAGGGAAAAGCTGAATTAATGGGAAAGATTTATAAGGCAAGAATTGTTAGAATGATTGAAAATAATGATGACATGCTGCGTCTATGTTCAATTGTCAATAAAAGTTTTATTACGGATCTAAACTATCTTGAAGACTTCATAGAGGAATCTGACAATGATTCTCACATTGCCAACAATCTGTATTCTTTAGGATTATTAAGGGATTGCGGGAACTATTCTCAAGTTGAGAAAGGAGGTTTCGTTGTTCCTAATTTCGGTCCAACAAAGCATAAGTTGAATAATTTAGGACATCTGCTGTTGACCATCATAAAAGAAATGTGATTATAAGCGTCCAACCATAGATTATCTGCCATTTAACAACTCTCCCCCCTCTCTCCAAAGCATAAACTGATAGTTGATCACTAATCGTTTATCGTTTAAAAAGATCGTTCATCGTTAATAAGATCGTTGATCACTCATTATTAATCTTTAAAATACAGCGTTTGGCAAGTCCGGAGGTCTTTCAATTACACATATCCACACATATTCGCCTCCGGCTCTGCCATCGCTTTTAAATATTTATTAAGAAATGAAAAAATATTTTTTAACTATCTTTTTAATTGCCTTATTCATTGTCCCTACAAGTGCAGTAAAAAAAATAGAGGCAAATCCTCTAAATATTGCAGTCTCTTTAACAGAAAAAAATGATTCTGCTATAATTATTTCTGATTTAACATATTATGGATATACTCCTCAACTATCAGCTAAAGGAAATACAGAATTCCATCATTCAAATGGATCTGTCATTACTTTCACAATGCCAACTTCTAAATCTAGAGGTGAATACCCAACAATTGAAGTAAAATCGAACTATAACAGAAAAGAGATAGATAATATAATGATGGATTTACGTTTCAAAAGAGTCGGAAATGGCTATGAGCGTAATAATAGTAGATATGATAAGTATTTAACAAGATGTACCAATGGCTCTTCAGGTATATTGGTAATTAAAAGAATCCCAAAGCAAATCTCGGAATAATTAATTTATTCTTTAAGATAGAAAATATGTTAATCATAACTTTGATAACATTTTGAAATACTTTGATCCAAAATATCAAGTTCACATAATCGAATCTTTTTAAAAATTAAATAAATCATACTTTATAAATTTGGGGAAACTTCACGAAAGATTGTTCCCCATATATTCTATACGTCAAATTTTGACGCATTTAATTTATGGCTTCTGTAAAAAGTAATATTTTACTTAATGGGTTAAACACGGTCACAAGTATTATCTTTCCAGTGATCACCTTTCCGTATGCAGCCCGTATACTTTTACCAGATGGAATTGGTGCTGTAAATTTTCTTAATTCCATTATTAGCTACATTATTCTTTTGACAAGTTTAGGCATACCTATGTATGCTGTAAAAGAAATTGCTAAATATAGAGATAATAAAGAGCAAAGGGATAGGATTACAGTAGAAATTATCATTCTTAGCGCTTTCCTTTGTCTTTTGGGTTATATCGGAGTTTGGATTCTTGCAAAATTTATTCCTCAAATTCATCAACAAGCCTCATTATTCTATATTCTGAGCCTCTCAATATTATTCACGGCAATTGGTGTAAATTGGTTTTATCAGGGAGTTGAAGATTTTAAATTCATAACAGTAAGGGCAATAATCATTCGAATATTGTCAGCTATTGCACTATTTATCTTCGTAAAAGATAGTTCGGATCTACTTATATATGGTTGGATATTGGTTGGTTCAACAGTTGGTAATAATATAATAAATTTCGTACACCTAAGAAAACACATATCAATTCAGTCAATATGTTATAAGGATTTAAAGATTATACGACACCTTAATCCAGCCTTACAAGTTTTTATTCTCAATCTAATTACAAGTCTATACATACAGTTAAATTCTGTAATGCTGGGATTTATGTCCGGAGATGATTCAGTAGGTTATTTTACAGCAGGAACAAAAATATCTCATATTGGACTGACTATAATAACTTCTTTGGGAACAGTTTTATTACCAAGATGTGCACATCTACTTAAGTCCGGTGATATTACTGGTTTTAACAAAATTATTAATAAATCTCTGAACGTCACATTAGCTCTCTCTTTGCCGATGACATTGGGATTAATGATCTTAGCCATGCCTATCACACTTGTTTTTTGTGGAAAAGAATACTATGAGGCTATCCCGGTTCTTTTATTAAATGCTCCAGTGATAGTTTTCATAAGCTTGACAAATCTGATGGGCATTCAAATACTTTACCCAAAAGATAAGATTAACATCGTGATTTGGAGCGTAAGTGGAGGTGCAGTAATGAATCTCATTTTTAATCTTCTTTTAATCCCCCTATATGGTGCAACCGGAGCTGCCATATCAACTTTAATTGCAGAATTTGCAGTTTTGTTGATTCAAATAATTTATGGAAGGGAATATTACCCTTTCAAGGTATCTGATATGCTTAGCATAACATACATTATAGGGTGTTTAATAATGGGGTCTTTTACATACATTTCTATTTATTTTATAAATTCTATAATAGCCAAACTTGTTGTTGGCACTATAGTTGGTGTCATTTCTTATACTATATTTTTGATGTTGTCTAAAGATCCATTAATTACTGAAGTTGAACTCCTTGTAAAAAATAAATTATGTCATGCAAGAAAAACCGTATGATTATCTCATAGTTGGTGCCGGACTATTCGGAGCCACATTCGCCCATCTCGCTAACAAGCAAGGTAAACATTGTCTTGTTATAGACAAGCGTCCTCATGCTGGAGGCAACATTTACTGTGAAGAAATTGAGGGAATTAATGTCCATAAGTATGGAGCTCATATCTTCCACACTTCTGACAAAGAAGTATGGGATTTCGTAAACTCAATAGTCCCTTTCAACCGCTATACAAATAGTCCGGTAGCCCAAGCTCCTGATGGTAGGCTTTACAACCTTCCATTCAATATGAACACATTCTATCAGATGTGGGGAGTTAAAACACCTGAAGAGGCTCAAGCCAAGATTGACGAGCAGCGTCTGGAAGTGATCAAAAGGATGAGTGCAGAGGGTGTTACAGAGCCTCGCAATCTTGAGGAGCAAGCATTAACTCTCATTGGGAAAGACATATACGAACAGTTGATCAAAGGCTATACTGAAAAGCAATGGGGAAGACCATGCTCCGAGCTTCCAGCTTTCATAATTCGACGCCTGCCAGTTCGCCTAACTTTTGATAACAATTATTTCAATGACTTATATCAAGGGATTCCAATTGGGGGCTACAATAAACTTATTGATGGACTTCTTGAAGTAGTGGAGGTAAAGTTGAACACAGATTTTTTTGAGAATCGAACGCATTGGGAATCAGTTGCTGACAAGATAGTATTTACTGGAAAGATAGACGAATTCTATGATTATCGGTTTGGCAAGCTTGAATACCGTACGGTTAGATTTGAAACGGAAGTAACTAATAAACCAAACCAGCAAGGGAATGCAGTGGTGAATTACACTTCAGTGGATGTGCCATTTACACGAATAATAGAGCACAAGCATTTTGAATCGTTTGGAAATGACGTCTATAAAAATCCAAAGACTGTTATTTCCAAAGAATACTCCACAGAATGGCAAGATGGTCTAGAGCCGTTTTATCCTGTAAATGACACGAAAAATCAAGATATATATGAGAAATATCAAAACATGGCTCTCCTTGAAAAAAATGTCATATTTGGAGGTCGACTTGCTGAATACAAATACTATGATATGGCACCGATAATAAAACAGGTTTTAAATATTTTTAAATGAGTATGGAAGGTCAGTACAATAAAGTATATATTCTTGCACCATATAATTATCATACAGGTGGTGTTGAATTAGCTCATCAGTTAATTCATAAACTTAACAATTTAGGACAAGAAGCGTATATTGTATATGTAGAGAATGGAAAAATCAGCCAAGACCAAATGATCACTCCAGTGTATGCGGATTATAATATTAAAACGACTAATATAATCGAAGATGATGAAAAAAATATTGTAATCCTACCAGAAATATATTTCGATTATATTTATTGGTTTAAAAGAATATCAATTGGATGCTGGTGGATGTCTGTAGATAATAGATATAGTAATTCGAATGGATGGGATATGTTTCGCTTCCACAAAAATATTAAAAAAAAAATAAAAGGCCTGTACATACAAATAATGAAGCCTCATAAAATATCTGATACTGAAATAATACATATGGGAGATAGAATCATTCACTTCTATCAATCAACATATGCGCAGAATCATCTGTTAAAAAAAGGATTTAGGAAAGTTCTTCCGTTGGGAGATTATATTAACAATAATCTAATCGATTCAGATCATGATTATATCTCAAAAAAAAAAGATATCGTAATATATAATCCAGCTAAAGGATGGAATTTTACACAAAAAATTATCAAGAAAAATCCCACTGTAACTTTTATCCCATTAAAGGGATTGAACAAAGACAAATTACTATCTACTCTACAACAAGCAAAAGTATACATCGATTTTGGAAACTTTCCGGGGAAAGATAGACTATCAAGAGAAGCAGTAATGAATCATAATATAATAATTACAGGTAATTTAGGAGCCTCAAAATACTATGAAGATGTTCCAATTGCGTCAAAATATAAATTTGAAGTAAAAGATTCTAATCTTAATGACATATCAAAACTGATAAGATGTGCTATTCAAAATTATGAATTAATGACATCAGATTTTGATAATTATAGAAAACATGTTTCAATGGAAGAAAACGAATTTGAAAATCAGATTCTAACACTATTTTTTAAATAAAATTCTATTCATTAAAAAATATAGTAACTGTCTAATTAGGTTACTTGGATGAATGACAAAACGTTTGTATTTTTTAAGCTCTTCAGCTTGAGTGACGAACTATAAACACTTATATTGGATATCCAAAAAACAACAAAAATTAAAATACAATAGCATTATATGAGTACAATTTCAGCATGCTGAGATTTTGCCGAACGTTAAAGATTGTAAGTTAGTATATCATACTGTAGAATAGATGATAACTTACCCCTTCTCTACAAAAAATAAGAAATTGGTTAGTTTCCAATTGAACAGATACTATTGGAGTTCGATAATTTAGGCTTATTAAAACTACGAACAAGTGAATATAATAGTTTCCGTAATAGTTTTATTTCTATCCTTGTCAATGTTTGTTATTCCAAGGAGAAAAAAAATAGAATTAATATTATTTAGTAGTATATGCCTTCAGTCTTTTTCTTTCTCTTTTGTGTCATTTGGCTCAGCACCACAAATGCTGTGTCTCTTTTTTCTATTTTCTGAATTACCAAAGGCCAAAATTTATTTTAGATATTTAAAATCATCTAAAGTTGGACATTTAGTAACAGTGACTATTATCGGAGTTCTAATTTTGGAATTGTATAGCCCCTACGCACATAATCCTTTGACTTCTGTTGGTTTAATAGTAAATGATTTGGTATCTAAATATTTTATTATTCTATATGTTTTTGTTAGTCTTAAATCCATTAGAGAGATTAAAAGACTTATAAATATCGCGTATTGGTCTATTCTTATTATAACTTTTTTCGGATTGCTAAATCTATTTACAGCAGAATCTATAATATCAGACTTAATTGGGGGAACAGGAACAGATGTCGCAAATATGGAAAGGGTTAGAATTGTCGGAATGTTTACATACGCTTTTGATTATGGGTATACTTGTTGTATTTTGTCAGTATTTGCGGTTTATGGACATTCAAAGAATCTCTTGAGTAATTCAAGATTTTCAACAATGTTAATATGTAGTATAATAGGGGTATTAATATGTGGTTGCCGTACGATAATTGTTGTAGAGGCTGTCATGGTATTTGTCTATATTTATCAAAGATATAGCCTAACAAAAGCATTGGGAATTAGTGTTATTACATTTGGGTGCATAGTGACTTCTTATTTAACAATTCCATCAATTAATGAGAAAGTTAATATGACAGTGATGGCATTTGATATAGATGCAAGCGGAGAAGAAGCTGATGGTAGCAGCTTAGTGATGAGAGTTATGCAATATGACAATGTGTTATATCATATTGGGGGACATGAATTATTAGGACGAGGCTATCGATTTTTTATAGAAGGATTAGGCTATAACAAAAATGGAAATGGTTTTAGAGACCTTCAACCAGATGCACAAGCACTGATGGGATTAGAAGGAGTATTGATGAATCTACTGCTTGAACGAGGGATCGTAGGAGTGCTCGTGTATTTTATATTTTTTGGAGGAATCGTTGCTATAGCATTTAAATACCGAAAAACTAATCCAGATGAAGCCACTGCGATTATGGCTATGATAATTGGATTTATATGCTTTGGAAATATGACTGGAGAATTATCAGGAGCAACAATTACGCTCCTATTGTCAGGGGCATTGTTGAAAATAATTCGTTTGGAATGAGCAACAATAACAAAATAGGAATTCAATCAAAAACATAATTTCAATGTCTGAACTTGCTATAGTGATCCCTGCATATAAAGCAACTTATCTCAAGAAAACACTTGAATCAATTGCTAAACAAACAGACAAAAGGTTTCATCTCTACATTGGTGATGACTGTAGTCCTTATGATATAGAGAGAATTGTACAGGAGTATAAAGGTCAGATACCGTTAACATATAAACGTTTTGAGACTAATCTAGGTGGTAAAGATCTTGTAGCACAATGGGAACGTTGTATTGAACTTACTAAAGGTGAATCTTTCATTTGGCTATTCAGTGATGACGATACAATGGATTCAATGTGCGTTGAGAACTTCTACAATTCATCCCAAATAAATCCAGATGAACAATTGTTTCATTTTAACATCAATATGATAGATGATCTGAATGAAGGTAAGGTCAAACAATTGCCAGTTTTTCCAGAAAAACTTTCTGCAGGAGAATTTCTTGAATTGAAACTTCGTGGGAAAATTGTAAGTTATGTCGTAGAGTTCATTTTTTCAAGAAAACTTTATGATGAAGTAAATGGTTTTCAGAAATTCGATTTAGCATGGGGTTCGGATTTTATTACATGGTTAAAAATGGCAGCTTTTTCTAATACAGGAATCTATACAGTAAAGGGAAAAGAGTGTTGTGTCAATTGGAGAAGGAGTTCAGAAAATATATCTCCAAATAATTCACATGCGATTTTAATTAGAAAAATTAATGCATTAATTGAAAATGCTGTGTCAATCAAGGAAGAATTAATAAATCATCCAACTCTTTATTATCCATTAAAAAATTCATTCAGATGGTTAAGATTTCCTTTAGGTGAAATATTTAGAAATCGAAAGAACCTATTTCATAGGGATATAAGAATACTTTGTTATAAATATTGGAATAAAATAGGTTATCCCATACATACATTGCTAACTTATTTAAATATTAGTGTAATTAAGTAGTTTGTACAAACTACTTAATTCCTATTAAAGATTATAATATTTTTTATTCAAAACATATGCATTCTTTAGTTGAAAAAAGTAATACAGCACCAATATTACTTATTGCCACCACTTCTTATGCTGGTATGGGTTCATATGTGGCTTCCATTGTGAACTCCTTTCATCCAAAAGATAATGTTCTTTTTTTTTTGGTTGAAGATGATTCTCATTATTATACAAAAAATATAAAGAAGAGTCTCCTTTCTCAATGTTTTATAGTTCACTTACAAATGAGTAAAGTGATGACTTTATTGAATTTAACTCTACACCCACAATATTTTTTTACGAATAAATTAAAAACTATTATTAAAGAGCATAAAGTATCTGCGATACATTGTCTTTCTTCTTTTCATGATTATAAATTCCTTAAATGGTTTGAAAAGAAAGGATCTATTTTATTAACAGTTCATGATTTAAAACAACATGAAAGTAAGAAAGCGCTGTATAAAGAAATAAGACAAAATATATATTTTAAAAGGATGCAGAAATGCTTAAAACTTTCTAAATATCTACTTACAAATAGTAAGTCACAATTCAATACATTAAAGATCCAATTCCCCCGAAAAAAAGAATTTTATATACCATTCCCAACATTGATCACAGAATCAATTGCAAAAGGACAATTAGAATGTCCGGAATTAAAGGGAGTGAGTGATTATGTGTTATTTTTCGGGAGAATAGAACAGTATAAAGGAGTGGATATACTAGTAAAGGCTTTTTTAAATTTACACAGCGACCAAATCCTTGTAATTGCAGGCAAGGGTGGATTCCAAGGAAAGATTCGTTCTACAAATATTATTTATATAAATCGGTATATAATGGACGAAGAAATTCGTCTATTATATGAGAATGCAAGGTATGTTGTATATCCTTACATCTCTGCAACCCAATCTGGAGTCTTGTCTATTGCAAGCTATTTTAAGAAGCCAATGATACTTTCTGATATTCCATTCTTTCAGGAAACAGCTGGAGGCAATGACGGAGTAATCTTCTTTAAATCTAATGATGTTAAATCCCTCTCTTACGCAATGGAAAATATGCAAGAAATGGATTATTTAAAAATTAAACACATGGAAGTTGCAAGCGAATATCTTTATTCAAAAGAATATTCAGAATCATCCTGTAGAACCAAACTATTAACTATATATGATAATACAAAATGATTACCAATAAAAAAATTATGAGAGAATACCTTCAGGCTGATTTCGAAGCTTTTGGTATGCAATATTATATGATTGGGAAATGGACATTCGGAGAAAATGCTTGGCTTTTTTCTTATGTTAAGACATTACGATGTCTAGAATACTATATGAATAGCAAGCAAACTTTATGGAAAAAATTTCTTAAAAAACTATACTTATTTAAACACAGGCGAAATTGTATTAAGTATGGAATAAACTTACCACCTAACGTCTTTGGTAAGGGGTTATCTTTGGTTCACCCTGGATTTAGAAGGATTGGAGCATATATGAAAATTGGAGATAACTGTACCTTGCTTCCGATGGTATTAATAGGTAAAAAATCACCTACTTGTGACGTATCTAATTGTTCTATTGGAGATAATTGTTACGTTGGAACCGGAGCTATAATAATGGAACCTGTAACAATTGGCAATAACGTAACAGTAGCAGCTGGATCAGTGGTTACTAAAGACATTCCAGATAATGCAATTGTTGGAGGTAATCCTGCCAGAATTATAAAATTTAAAAATCAAAGTAATGATTGACATATATTCGTTCAATCATCTAGTATAAATATTATGAAGATAGTATCCGTTTATCCGTCATTTGCAGAAAAAGGAGGGGCTGAAGATATGGCCATTTCAATAGGAAATGGATTAAATGGCGAGAAGTATAATATAATATTACATCTTTCAGATCACGTATTAGAGAAGTATAGATTAACTAACACTAAATTTGAAAAATTTAATATTAAAAATATCATAAAATATCATAAAGAAGGAGCTATTTTCTTATCTCATCACCGTAAAACTACAACATTCTTATTGTTGATATCTCGTTTTTTATGTTTCGGTAAATTACGAGTTATTCATGTCGCTCATAATCCATTTTCTACTCTAAAACATTATTCATTGTATCCCAAATACAATATTGCTGTAAGCAATGCTGTTAAACAAAATTTGATATCTTATTTTGGAGTTGAGGATAAAACTATTAACGTAATCTATAATGGTATTAGAGATCACTTTGATAAAAAAAAGTTAAAATCACCAATTAGCAGAGAAACAATAAATATTTTATATTTAGGTAGAATTGTCCCTGTCAAGCAGCAAGTAGAATTTGTAAAACATTGCAGAGGGCATCTTGCTGAAAATATAAGGATATATTTCGCTGGAGTAGGGAAAGATCTTGATAATTTAAGAGAAGTCATTGATAACGATGAGCATTTTATTATGCTTGGACTTATCGATACATACAAGGATATTTCTAAATTTGATTATGTATGTCTTTTCTCAATCAATGAAGGTCTCCCATTATCATTAATCGAAGGAGAAATGTTCGGTAAACCACTTATTACAAATGAGCTTCCTCAAAGTCTTGAAGTCAATAAAAATGGATTTACCGGCCGTGTAAATTACTCATGGAATGATATTGTCAAGTGTATTAACAATCTTCCCAATCGAGATACTGAATACTACAGATTTCTATCACAAAATTCCCGAAATACTTTTGAGAAACTTTTCAACTATGATGTGATGATTGAAAATTATAAAAAATATATCAAATCTATAGTTTGGGAATAATATTAATTTTTCAAACAGATTAAATTTATGGTCAAATTTTGCAATATTAATATAACTGATATTTCTAAGAGATATCTTTTTGAAACAAAGGAAGAACTTCAGATTCTTGTCCCAATGAATGCTGAATGTTTTGTTAGAAGTAACCAAGATTTGGAATTGCAATATTTTATAAACAATACCTGTAGAACAACTATTGACGGACAAATTTCTCTTTGGCTATATAAAAGCAAATTTAGGAACTATAAAATAGAAAAAATATCAGGAAGCGACATTGTATATGACTTTTGTAATTGGGCAGACTATAACAATCTTAAAGTTTTCTTTCTTGGGGGAAAACAATCGTCTAATGCCAATGCCATTTTAAAAATGAAAGAAAAGAATCCCCATTTATTAATAGATGGATATTCTCCTCCATACGAACGATATCCATTTTCTAAGAAGAATAATGAAAAAATATTGAACTACCTAACGAAGTTTAATCCAGATATTATATTTGTAGGTTTTGGGTTCGGAAAGCAAGAAAGATGGATTTCAGATAATCTGATATTTCTAAAATCTATTGGAGTTAAATGGGGAATATGTTGTGGTGGCACTTTTGAATTTATATCTGGAGAGATTAAAAGAGCTCCGAAGTTTATTCAACGAATTGGAATGGAAGGGTTGTGGAGACTCATCATGGAACCTAAGTTGTTTAGAATGAAAAGATTGTTAACAAGCCTTAAAATATTTAAGTATGTTAATAAGAAGTAAAGCTCCACTTCGATTGGGATTAGCAGGCGGCGGTAGTGATGTATCTCCATATAGCGATATTTATGGAGGATTGGTGCTTAATGCAACAATTAATCTATATACCTATTGCACCATTGAAGAAACAACAGATGGTTATATAAACATCAATTCATATGATACTAATTGTTTTAAAAGTTATCCAACTACAAAATTTCTTGAAATTGATTGTGATGCAAAATTAATTAAGGGTGTTTACAACAGATTAATTAAAGATTTTGACATTGGACCAAAAAGTTTCAAAATTACCACATATAATGATGCTCCCATAGGTTCAGGCCTCGGAACATCATCATCTATGATGGTCTGTATTTTGAAGGCATTCATTGAATGGCTGTCGCTTCCTTTGGGTGATTATGACACAGCTCGCCTTGCATATGAGATTGAACGGAAAGATTTGGGATTAAAAGGTGGGAAACAAGACCAATATGCTGCAGCTTTTGGAGGATTCAATTTTATTGAGTTCCTAAAAGATGACCTCGTAATAGTTAATCCTCTAAAAATCAAACGGTGGATAATTGATGAACTTGAAGCTTCTATGGTACTTTATTTCACAGGGGCTTCAAGAAGCAGCGCAAGAATCATAAGTGAGCAGATTGACAACACCTCCCAAAAGAAGCGAAACGCAATTGAGGCAATGCATTGCATAAAGCAAAGCGCAATTGACATGAAACTTGCTCTTCTAAAAGGTGACATGCAACGATTTGCAGAGATTGTTAAAGATGGATGGGAAAATAAGAAAAAAATGGCATCCTCTATAACAAATCCTATGATTCAGGAAGCATTTGACACTGCGATTCCTGCTGGAGCCCTTTCAGGTAAGGTCAGTGGTGCCGGCGGCGGAGGTTTTATAATGTTTATGGTCGAACCCACTAAGAAGAAAGCAGTTATAGACGCATTGAAAACGCTTTCTGGGTTTGTAATGCCATTCCAATTCACAGATGGCGGTGCTCATGGTTGGAAAATCTATGATACAGACAGAGTATGAAAGACATTGAGATTGTAAAAAAACAGATTGAAGATAGCGCTCGAACCAAGAGTATGATTCTTGATGATGATTCGCTCATAAATAAAATAGTCAAAGCAGCGGAAATATGCACTGACGCTTATAAAAATGGGAAAAAGACAATGTTTGCAGGAAACGGCGGTAGTGCCGCCGATGCGCAACATCTCGCCGGGGAGTTTGTGAGCAAGTTCTATTTTGACCGTCCAGGACTACCGTCAATTGCTCTTACGACAGATACGTCAATTCTGACGGCTATAGGAAATGATTACGGTTATGAAACCCTTTTTTCTCGACAAGTTCAAGCTCAAGGAAATAAAGGAGACGTTTTCATTGGAATCTCAACATCAGGAAATTCAACTAATATTGTGAATGCTCTTTCTGAATGTAAGAAAAAAGGGATATACACAATCGCCATGACTGGGTCAAAACCTTGTAAAATGGACGAATTCGACCTTGTAATTAAAGTGCCGAGTGTTGAGACACCTCGTATTCAGGAATGCCAGACTTTGATAGGGCATATCATATGTTGTATCGTTGAGGAAAATATATTTGGAGATTTTAAAAATCGTCAGAGATGAAAGCAGTCATTATGGCAGGTGGAAAAGGAACAAGAATATCCTCCTTGTTTTCAGACATCCCTAAGCCCATGGTAAAGATAGAAGGCGTTCCTGTGCTTGAGAGGGAGATTGAATGCCTACGCTCGCAAGGATTTGATGATATAATCATCACCGTTTCCCATCTCGGAGATGTGATAATGGATTATTTCGGAGATGGATCCAGAATATCTCCTGCAACTGGGAAACCATTTGGTGTCAAAATTGAATACTTTGTGGAAAGTACTCCACTGGGAAATGCCGGAGCTCTATTCAAGTTGAAAGACAAGCTTACAGAAGATTTCCTATTACTGAACGCAGACTCTATTTTTGACATAGATTTCAATCGTTTTGTAGAATATCATAAGAAACATGGTGGATGGGTAACTCTTTTTACCCATCCCAATAGTCATCCATATGACAGCGGACTAATAATCGCGGATGATACGCATAAAGTTACTGAATGGCTTACTAAAGAGGATCAGAGACCAGAATATTATCACAATAGAGTTAATGCAGGATTACATGTTCTAAGTCCGAAGGTAATAGAGTTAAGTGGAATTGCCCCGGAATTGGTCGAGGAAAAAACTGTAGAAGGTAAGAATTTTAAAGTGGATCTTGATAGGCAACTGCTAAAACCGTTGGCAGGCTCAGGTAAAATGTATTGCTACGACAGTCCTGAGTACGTGAAGGATATGGGAACACCAGAAAGATTTTATGCTGTAGAAAAAGATTTTATAAATGGCATAGTCGAATCCAAAAATCTAAGGAATAAACAAAGAGCCATATTTCTTGATAGAGACGGAACCATAAATAAATATGTTGGATTTCTACACTCTCCAGATCAAATGGAATTGATTCCAGGAGTAGCAGAAGCAATTCGAAAAATTAATGTATCTGGGTACTTGGCAATAGTTATCACAAATCAACCTGTGATAGCTAGAGGAGAAGTAACTGTGGAAGGCCTTGACGAAATTCATAAAAAAATGGAAACGTTGCTTGGTGAAAAAGGAGCTTATATAGATGCGTTATATTACTGTCCTCACCATCCAGATAAAGGTTTTGAAGGAGAAATTCCTGAATTAAAAATAGATTGTAAATGCAGGAAACCAAAACCGGGACTTATATTGAAAGCCACAAGGGATCTTAATATTGATTTGGAAAAATCTTATATGATTGGAGATTCTGAATCTGATATAAAAGCTGGAGAAGCGGCAGGATGCACTTCAATGAGAATAAAAGTTAATGAAGACTATGGAATAATGAACAAGCTTTATTTTATTTGTAATTTATGACCAAGTAAAGTTTGACAGTTAGAAACCTACAACAGATTTTCTGACATTTTAGTGCATGGTAAGTTCGGGGGACTTCTTTCCACACATCCACACATATTCTCCCCCGGACTGCCATCGCTTTTTGTATCATCTAAAAAATAATTGTAAAAGTCCCCAAATGACGTATTGAAAGGTATAGGGAGACTAACTTCGCGGAACATCCCAAAACCTATACGATAGGTTCAAGAACGAAATACTTACATCAGTTTGAACAACACTAATAGATAAAACATTTAGTTTATCATTAGACTCGTAAGCGTCCAACCACAGATTCGCTGACATTTTGTAACTTCGCAGCTGTAAAC
>CAZGGB010000070.1:0-15821 GCA_964525115.1 uncultured Sangeribacter sp.
AAGTTGGTTTCGAGTATAATTGTACATATATCGTTTAATTTTTGTTAGCTACTTATGTGTCTCATTGCAATAATCTGACGCCAAGGAGTAGCCGGATGCTGCTCTTTGAATTCCAGAGTAAGCTAATAAGCTGCCTCCCCTACTATTTCTATATTCTTTACAACTGCAAAGAAAAGCATAGAATTAGAAGCAAGGTCAGATTCTGACTTCCCTTCCGTGTATTGGTTGACATTATTGATAGAATCTATCATGTGGCGAAGTCTTGAAGGATCTCTAAGCGCCTCTCTCATATATCAATATTTTATCGTTATTGACCGTTTCTCTTACCTCTGGATATAGCGAAGATTCATTTACAAGATCTACAGGGCGTTGAAGCAAATCCTCAAGATCGCAAAGCATACCGGCATGTCGTAGTAAGCTTACTTTTGCCTTATCATCAAAGGAAACAAGGATATCGACATCGCTGTCTTCTCTCTGTTCCCCTCTGGCAAACGAGCCAAAAAGCCACGCTTTAACAACGGGCTGATTCGAGAAATATCGCTTTATTTTCTCAATGTCAATGATTCCCATATTGAACTTGTTTTTCTATCCAAACGCAAAAATAAGCAAAATTGTTGAAATCTGCAAATTTAACTTTCCGCGTTTACCTCCGTGTGTTAAAGCGTAGCGATATGCCGCAACTTTATTAACCGCTCCGTTATTAGACTTGTATGGGGTAGGAACTTGGTATATTTATAGGCTCAGAACTGCTTCGCATAATCTTGCGTTCTAATTATTTGTCGTTTATACTCTTCATGTAAAACATATCTAATGCTTGCATTGTTATTCTTATTTAGACACGTATTAGCTGTAAGAAATAATGTCAAAAAAAATATAAATTCTCCTCTAATTTTTGCAAAAAGCAAAAATTTATCTTAAATTTGCAATTGTATATCTCACTTTTGGTTTTCCAAAGTGTTTACTATCCACAACATAAAAGCTACCTATGGGAAGGTTATTGAATAATAAAACAATGGGAAAAAACTATAATGGAAAGAGAAAACAATCAAAAGGTCAGAGACTTGGATGGACACATCAATCAGACTATGAGCCTCTAAGCCTTCGTAGTCTATCTGCATCCGGAGAGAAACTCTCTACTTATACCTCTGGACCATTTGCAGTAAATAAACTTGTACCTTAAGATGGAGCCTTTCCTTCTTCGACATATACAAATAGACCGAAAAAAAGAAATCTCAGACGGGGATCCTGAATTAACGCACATTTATTCATTTTTTGCCAGTTCAAGTAAATATAACTGCTTATTTAAATACATAGTTAGAGCTGAAAAATATGATGATTGTTTTGCGATAAAATATTATTGTACACGTTGCAAGCACTCTGACTATAAATATTCAAGAGTACTTAATTTATTTACAGCCACCGAAACAAAACGAATTATGGAAACAAGTGCTTCTGTTATCCCAGACATTCTGAAGCGCTATCCATATTCATCCATTTCATTCAATGGCTCACGAACATTTGACCGAGCTAACTACATAGAAGGCCCAAACAGGACCCAACGATACAGAATCTATATTGAGCTTGTTCGTCGACTATTTGGTGAAGAAGTGTTCTATATTGCTCACTACGACAATTCAAGTTCATGTATTTTCGTAAATCGGTATGCTAATCCAGACGTAAAATCTGCAAAGGAACGAATTTTTAATATGTTCGCTGATATTTACCAAATCGTAATTTAGTAAAAAAGTGACTTAGTAAAAAAAGTAACTCATATTTGATTTGAAGACGCGGTAGTGGCTTTGAATCGATCCCCAATATAGCTTCAAAAAGCAGAGCCGTTTTCTCCGTCAGTGGTCGATGCCCATTTAATATCTCATTCATGACTGTATAACGGACTGTGAATTTGAAATTGCCACATTTCGATTCGTCAAGAATAAGCGCGGATAAACGCTCTGTATAACATGTCTGCACCCGCCACGTCATCCCTCCTCGAGACTCCGCAAACGAGTTACATTGGCAAAATTAGCAATTATTTTTATAATCGCAAAAAAATCCTCTCCAAAAAAGTTTTCTAAAATATAAATTCTGTGCGCATTTGTTATTTCTGTGACTCTGTAAGAGGGTTCCGAGCCTTACCCATTAAGTTTTTACTTGCCAATATCAAATATTTTTACGAACTTTGCAATATATAAACCTATACCGATAGAAAATGAATGAAATAGAATTAATTCGTTCCAAAATATATGAGATACGCGGGCAGAAGGTTATGCTCGACTATGACCTTGCTGAAATGTATGGGGTCGAGACAGCTCAACTTAAAAGGGCCGTGAGGAGAAATATTCAAAGATTTGAAGGGGATGATTTCATGTTTGAATTGACAAAAAATGAATTCTTGAGATGCCAAATTGGCATCTCAAGTCATGGCGGATTGCGGTATATGCCATTTGCCTTCACAGAATTGGGGGTGGCTATGTTATCAAGCGTATTGCGTAGTGATACTGCCATAGAAATTAATAGAGGTATTATGAGAGCTTTTGTGTCGCTCCGAAAGGTTATAGCTGCCAACCCTATTGCCATGCGACTCTCAACTCTGGAAAAGAACTTCGAGGAGTTGAAACAAGATTTAGAGGAAATCTTCACAGACTATAACGACATAAACGAGGATACCAGAGCCCAATTAGATGCAATCAACATTGCCTTAGCCGACCTCCAATCTACTCATAAGAAAAACACTCCACGCAAAAGAATAGGTTTCAATACTGAAGACTGACCTTTTTGCGTATGTTTGTTTATCTCAATAATTTTGAGGCTGCCTCTAACCAGTATGCCTATTCTACTGCACATAGCAGTTAATTTCTCTTACTATATGTCACTGCCGCCAATCCCGAAAATAGCACCGCAAACCCCGCTATAGCAGCGTATTGAGCCCAAAGGTCAGCAATTCCGGCTCCTTTCAGATAGACGGAGCGCATTATCTCTATGAAATATCTTGGTGGAATAGCATAAGTGATATATTGTGCCCATTCCGGCATTGAACGGATCGGAGTAAAAAGTCCGCTCATAAGTTGGAATATCATGATGAAGGCAAACATCACGAAGATGCTCTGAAGCATTGTCGCAGACTTATTGGCTATCGTCACCCCAAGTCCAGACAATGCAAGGCTGAACAGTATGGCCGCCAAATAGATGGCTACAATATTCCCTGCCGGAATCAGTCCATACACCAACCACCCGACTGTCATTCCTACTGTCACAACTATCATCCCGACTACCCAGAACGGGATCAGTTTCGACAACACAAACGCAAACCGACTGACGGGCGTCACATTCATGGCCTCAATCGTACCTGATTCCTTCTCGCTTACAAGATTCAAGGCTGGTAAGAATCCACATATTATGATCAGTAGCACCACAATCAAAGCCGGAATCATATAGTTGCGGAAATTTAGAGTGGGATTGTATAGATTGATCACGCTTGTCTCCGGCACGTCTACAGCCACACCATTCTCACCTCTCCACTGCTTCAATGTCCCCATTACTGATTGCGATACATATTGGGCACCTAACATACCTTTGGTGGCATTCACTCCATTCGCCTCGATGTCTATGTCTACGTTTCCTTGTGCAAGATCGCGCGAATAATGGCGTGGAATAGTAAGTATCACGTCTGCTTTCCCATCCTCTATGCTTTTCATGGCCTCATCATGAGTGCCTGCTATCTCCTTCACCGACAGATAATCTGATGCATCTATATCTGCTGCTATACGTCGAGACAGCTGACTGCGGTCGTTATCCACAATCGTCACCCCGGCATTTTTTACATCAAGATTTGCCACCAATGGAAGCACAAGCATCACCATCAGTGGCATCCCCACGATAATCTTTGGTATCAGAGGATTCCGCTTCATCAATTTCACCTCTTTCCGCAATAACGCTTTTAATATCCTGATTTTCATCGCGTTGAAGATTTAAATTTGCCGACAGCCAAGACAAGCAGCACCACAGTCATTGACGCCAAAATCACTACTTCTTTCAATACATATCCAAAGTCGAGTTGCTGCACCATCAGCTTCCTCATAGCTTCGATATACCATCTTGCGGGTATGATATTTGAAATCCATTGTAATACTATAGGCATATTGTCAATCGGAAATATCATACCCGAAAGCATAATCACTGGAAGCATAAACATCACTGCCGATACTATAAGGGCTGAAAGTTGTGTGTCTACCAGTGTTGAAACCATCAATCCGATTGATAGCGAGAGTATTATGTATAGCATCGAAAGCAAGACCACACTTATTACGCTTGCTGATACAGGCAATCCAAGCAAAGTATAAGCCATCAAAAGCATCGCCGCAAGGATTATGCAAGAAAGCATAAAATATGGTACAAGTTTCCCTAATATAATCGTATATGGTTTCACGGGTGACACAAGCAACAAGTTCATTGTGCCGGTTTCCTTCTCTCTGACAATTGAAACGGATGTCATTATAGCACATATTAATATGAAAATCATCCCGAGTATGCCGGGTACAAAATTGTAGGAACTCTTTAGTTGTGGATTATAGAGAGTATTGGTTATCACAGGGCTCTTAGCAGCATTGCCCCCGATAATCCCTCGTATATAGGCTGTAGCAGTCTGCGCGGTGTTGGTATTTGACGCATCTACCACTATCTGCGACTTGACTTTCCCGTTATCGTTTTTGAGATATACTACAGCCTCTGCCTCCCCCGAGCGCAGGAGTTGGTCGGCATCTTCCGGAGCTATAAGCCCTTTGAAAGTAATGTAATCATTGACACTCAGCCGCTGAATGATGTCGCGCGTCTCATCCGTATGCCGATCTACTACTGCCACTACCATCACATCGTTGACCTCAGTGGATATCGCAAATCCAAAAAGAAGCAGCAATACAATGGGCATAAGCAATGTGATCACCATAGTGCGTGTGTCGCGCACTATATGTAATGTCTCTTTCTTTACAAGTGATTGGAATATAGCCATAAATTATTATTTTAGCCCCATAACCTTATAACCTCATAATCCTCAACTTTCATCCGATGAAAGTTGAATCTTGCGCTACTATGCGGAACACCTCATCGATAGTAGAAGCATGATATTTCTCCTTAAGTGCCGCAGGGGAGGCGAGTGCACTTATCTTTCCGTCGACCATTATGGATATGCGGTTGCAATATTCAGCCTCATCGAGGTAATGCGTTGTGACAAAGACAGTCATCCCGTCAGACGAAGCCTTGTAGATGAGTTCCCAGAATTTCCTTCGGGTGACTGGGTCTACGCCACCCGTTGGTTCATCAAGAAACACCACCTCAGGCCTATGAATAGTAGCAGTGGCGAAGGCAAGTTTCTGTTTCCATCCCACGGGGATATCCTTCACAAATGTATTCTTCATATTCTCCATCTCCAGTTCTTGAAATATGCGTTCTGAAGCCTCCTTGATCTGGGAGGAAGACATACCGTAGATAGTGGAAAATAATCGGATATTTTCTTCCACTGTCAAGTCGGCATAAAGCGAAAACTTCTGGCTCATATAGCCGATTCTATGCTTAATGGCTTCTGACTGTGTGTTTATGTCGCATCCAGCCACATATCCGTCACCTTCTGTAGGGCGACTGAGACCGCAAAGCATACGCATAGCGGTCGTCTTTCCCGCTCCGTTTGCTCCTAAGAATCCAAATATCTCTCCTTTGGCTACATCAAACGAAATATGGTCTACGGCTGTAAAGGAACCAAATCGCTTAGTTAGATTCCTTACAGATATTGCCTTATCATTTTCAATTTTACACTTCTCCATAACCTTATAATCCTATAATCGGATCTTCTTCACTTCGTAGAGTCCCCAATGTAGTTAGCACGCTCCTGCGTGCGTCCCCGAGCGTATATCCTCTAACTTTCTCAACCAGCCGAAAGTTTGATAAACAAATCCTCTATATCGCCCTTTGCCGGATATATTTCCACATCCCGGAGTCCTGCATCAGATAGCTTTCTTTTTGCATCCTCTGGATTGAAGTCTTTCTTCCCTACAACATGGAGTGTGGCTCCAAAAGTGTAGCAATCTTCCACCTCAGGCAATGCTCGCAAACGGGTGAGAAGTTCAAACATATGAGTCGATACTGCATTGAAGAGATTCTCATCAAGCCCAGCCACAAGACCTTCAGGGGTATTGATGCCTAATATATTACCCTTGTTGATTAGCGCAATCCGTTCGCAGCGTGTGGCTTCATCCATATATGATGTAGAGACAAGGATCGTAATTCCTTTCTCCCTTAGTGTAGAGAGCATGTCCCAGAATTCGCTTCTTGACACGGCATCCACTCCCGTAGTGGGTTCGTCGAGAAGCAATATTTCCGGTCTGTGGATAAGTGCGCAACTGAGGGCGAGCTTTTGCTTCATTCCTCCAGATAATGCTCCCGCCTTGCGATTCGGAAATTTTTCAAGCTGCGCAAATACTGGAGCAATTATGTCATAATTTTCTTTTATAGAAACTCCGAAAAGTGATGCAAAGAACTTCAGGTTTTCAGATACGCTTAGATCTTGATAGAGCGAGAATTTTTCTGGCATATAGCCTATTAGCGGTCGCAATTTGCTATAGTCTTTCACTGTGTCAAGGCCACACACGGTCGCCCTGCCGGCATCGGGAGCAGTTAGGGTGGCGAGTATCTTATAGAGTGTGCTCTTTCCTGATCCATCAGGTCCTATAAGGCCAAACAGTTCCCCGCTCTCCACTTTAAAATTCACATTGTCGAGAGCCGTAAGATTACCATAGCGTTTAGTTACGCCAGCGACTTCAATAGCAGCGCTCATAATCTCACTTCTCCGTATTGACCGAGCTTCAGCCGTCCGTCATTTTTAACGGCAATCTTAACGGCATACACAAGGTTGGCTCTGCTGTCTTGCGTCTGTATTGACTTCGGTGTGAACTCACTCTCTTGAGCAATCCACGTTATCGTGCCCGGATATTCATACTGCTCGTCACCTCCAAAATCAGCTATCACAGTCACTTTTTGCCCAATTTTAATATGTGCAAGTTGTGAGGCGGTGAAATACGATCGCAGATATATGTCGTTGAGATTAGCCAATTTGCAAAGTGGTCGGCCCGGAGTGGCAAATTCCCCGGGTTCTGCATATTTTATCAACACCGTTCCGGAAATAGGGGAGTGGATTATGCTTTTTGCTATCTGTTCCTCGATCTGTTCTGATTGGTACTGGATTGCTACAGCATTGTCTGAGATAGAGCTGCGGTTCTTCCCAAGGGTGGATAGTAAGGCCGTGAGTTGGCTTTTTAATACCGTCAGTTGTGATTGGGCATCATCATATTGCTTCTGTGTCGTAGCTCCATCAGCGAGAAGACGACCAAAACGCTCGCACTCATGCTGCTGATGTGCTATTTGAGATCTGAGAGCTGCCGCTTGTGCCGCGATGTCGGGAGAATTGCTTTCCGCCGACTGTCTTTGGCTCTCTATCTGTTTTTGTTGGAGCGTCAAAAGCGTGGTATCAATGACAGCAATAGTCTCTCCTTTCTCGATGCTATCACCTTCCTGTATTGCCATCGACAATATTTTCCCTGAAGTCTCAGCCGAAACAGTCACAGTAGTAGCTTCAAAAATTCCGGTGGCATCATATTCAAGAGTCTTCTTGCAAGAAGCAAAAATCAATGCAAGTATGGCGATAGATAGTGTGTATGATTTCATTGGTTTAGAGTATATTTTAGGTTGTAGATTTCTTTGATAAGCTGTATCTCGTGTAGTCGTGCGTTCAATTGCGCTATGTTCTCATCCGATATTTTTGTCAGAAGTGCAGTTGCATCGATTATTCCATTGGCAAGTTGCGATTCTGCTGCCTTGCGTACATTCCCTCGTAGCTCTATGATACGAGAATCATCCTTCATCACATCCCGCAGCCCTTGAATTGTCTCTTTCTCCGATGCCGACTGAATCTTATTATTAAATAAAAATAGATCTTTATCCGCCTCAATTTCTTGTGCCTTTACAATTGTTTGTCTATGGTTGTTTTTCTTCGAGTAGAAAGAATCTATATTCCATGAAGCCTTGACTCCGGCAAGAATGTTGAAACTCAAATTTCTATTCATCATGCTCTTGAAATAGTCAAACCCCGGATAGCCATAGTAAGCTTGCGCAAACAATCCTATTTTCGGCATCAGTGAAGTGTCGGTCAGACGCTGCATTGTCTCATTCGCCTGCCTACGTCGCTCAAAAAGTCTTAGTTCCGGTCTGTTATTTTCATTCGAAAGTGGGAGTTCTGCAGATGGCCTTTCCAGTTTCATTCCTTTGATACTCTCTCCGATGAAGAGCTCTAATACATCTCGATATCCTTCTGCAGCACTCTTAGCTTGCGCTATATTCTGTTTCAATGCTAAAGATTGCGCCTCAACCATATCTGCGTCGCATTGCATAGCAACTCCATTGCGTACTTTAGATTGAAGTTGCGCGAGATTCTTTTGAAGAAGATTGTAGGTGATTTCGCTTTGCTCTATCTGCTCTTCTGTAAGGAGAATGGCAAAGAATACCGATTCCACCCTTTGCCTTACAGCATACATTTCTACATCAAGTGCAGATTTGTTGACCGCTTCCTGGGCCCGGGTCACTTCACGACGTGCTTTTGAACTGCCACCATCCCATATGTTTTGTGACACATCTACACCAATTTTATACTGCACCCTACCCAGCCCTCTTATATTTTGTCCCATCTGATCCATCATGTCTGATAAATATTTCGGGAAAGCGGGCACTGCATTCTGTCCTGTCACTTGTCCGTAGACTCCAATTCGAGGAAGCCACGAATTGTTTATTTCTGCAAGATCGATATCTCGTGTAGCCTCAAGCAGTCTATATTTGCTGATGAGTGGATAATTAGCCTCTGCTTTTGTCACGCAATCCTCGATGGTGACCTGAGCTTTCAGGTTCAAAGCCCACATCACACTCATAAAAATAAAAATTATTCTCCTCATAAATGCTTAAATATTAGCTTTTATTGCATGATGCCAAAGTAGATAGCGATCTCCGAGCGCGTCATTGCGCGTCTGTCCTCTGACAATCCTTTGTCGCATGCATTAGTTTTCTCATAATAGTGTCATAATTCTCCCTCTTCCTCATCTCGACAAAGTCCTCTATGTCAGCAGTGAGATCCCTTAATGCGACTTTTACTACAGGCGCAGCCATAAAGGAGAATATATTGAGTGAAGCTATGTCCAGCATCAGCATACTGGCATCCACCTTGCGGCATCTCCCCTCCGAAGCAGCTTTATCTATCTTCGTTTGCAAAGCCTCAATCATCAAAGGAGCATATATGCCAATTTGCTCAAGGAATATATGCGCACGTTCTTGATCGTTATAAATCTCTTCAATCATGAAACGAGGCAACTCCGGATTAGCTCCGATGAAATCGAGATGACGGTCGATGATACTGCGAATAGTTTCTTCCAAAGATATTTCCGCATCATCCGTCGATTTAAATATCGCCTCTTTCAGCAGTCTTGTTTTCTCCGACAAAACCCTGTCGAAAAGTTTTGCTTTTGTGCGGAAATAATAATGCAGCATGGCATGCGTCACTCCGGCAGCTTCAGCTATGGAGGTCGTCCTCGCCCCTGCAAATCCTTTAGACATAAATTCCTTCTCTGCAGCTTCAAGTATCTTCTGCTCAGTATCTTGTTCCCCTTTGTTGTTATTGTCTCTATTCATAACAATGTTGTTTATCTTACTTGATTAACAACGTTGTTAACATAATTGTTCTAAAAAAGCGTACAATCCGTACGCTTTTATGGGAGGGCGCTTTCCCAACCGCCCCCTGACAAGGTTTAGCCTTATTTATTCAGACTTGGTGATGATACCGTCTCTGGCATAGAAAATACGGGGTATGCCTATGGAAGCAAACATGGAGTAAATATTCCTGTCATTTTGAGCCGATACCGGGAGTGTAAGATGATTGTCAATCCAATATAGCTCCACTTCGGCTGTCCCTTCCTCTCGGGAGATACATATATACTGCGACCTCTCACTCTCAGGAAGACTTAAATTCTCGTCATACTGTTTTTGCAGAATAGGTAGTTCCCTCTGGCAGTCAGGACAAGTAGTATTGAAAAAAACGATCACAAGTTCAGCCGAATACGAATCAGAAGATGATACTGTCTTTCCGTCAATGGTAGTCACCTCAAATTGCGGAAGAGTATCTCCAGCCCTTAGATACCATTCCGGCTCATCCTTCTCACCGACACAACTTGCGATGCAAAGGATTAAACTTACCAATACCATTAATACGTTCCTTTTTCTCATCATCCAAAGATGTTTGTGGTACGCCCGTTGATAATTAATCGTTCATCGTTTATCGTTGATAATTGATCGTTCATCGTTGATCATTGATCGTTCATCGTTCATCGTTCATCGTTGATAATTGATCGTTCATCGTTGATCATTAATCGTTCATCGTTCATCGTTTATCGTTGATAATTGATCGTTCATCGTTTATCGTTGATCATGACAATCTTATAATTCTGCGACCCAAGACCAATCTCTTCCCCGTAATCCAAGGTATGCATCCCATGGCGGGAATCAATTCGTTCGATAAGATGCACTTTCCCATGATCATCCGACTCTCGAACAAGGTCTGTGCAAGCCTTGTCAAGAGCGATTGGATCAAGAGATGCGAGGATACCGATATCATGCATCTGTGGATCAGCCGGATGGGAATCACAATCGCAGTCTACCGAAAGATTGTTGGCAACGCTGATGTAGATGATATTGTCCCCTGCATGGTCTGCGACAGCCTTGGCAGCCTCAGCCATTGACTCAAGAAAATCATCCTGCATTGCAGCTTTCCAGCCATCTTCACGTGTCTCAGTAGCACCCGCGCTATGGATATACATCTTGCCATTGCCGGAAGCAACCCCTATCGACATATTCTTCACAGCACCACCAAAGCCACCCATAGCATGTCCCTTGAAATGGGAAAGAATCACAGTGAAATCATAGTCTGGATAGTGTGAACCAACGATATCATACTTCAAGTGCTTCCCATTCTCAATCGGAAGCTTCACCTCACCGTCAGCATCCATAATATCGACCGGAGCAATGGCAGTGAAACCATGTTCCTCTGCAGCTTTGCGATGGTCTTCAGTAGAGAAGCGCCTGCCATTATAGGCAGTGTTGCACTCCACAATAGTACCTTTCGTCAGATCTACAAAATCTTTGATAAGAGCTGGTTGAAGATAATTGTGTCCTCCCGGTTCGCCTGTAGAGATCTTAATGGCAACCTTGCCCGTAGCCTCGCGTCCGAGAGCCTTATAAAGTTTCACAATAGCCTCCGGAGATATCTCCTTGGTCATATACACCACTGAAGCCTCCCCTGAACTCTCAGTTCCGGAAGCCACCTCCGAATTATTCTGTGCACTGCACGACAACGTCATCAACCCACAAGCAATAAAAGCAAATACTTTATTCATAATCATAAAAGTTTTTCCGAGTTAAGTTTTAGTAATAGAGCATGCTCCGCATGCGTCCACGCGCGTATTATCTATCGACATTGTCAAGAATAAAACGAACATGCAAATTTACAATAAAAAATCCAAACCTCCACCACCCAAATCCCCGAAATCCCTACCATTTTCCCCTTTCTTCTCCCCTATACCCCTTTCCCAAGCGCATCAGCTTTGCCGAAAGTGCTAATACTCCCCCCGGCATGCCCGTTCATCTCTGGGTGCTCCATTTCTTACAAATTTTTTTATAAATGCACCGGAAATACGGCTTGTGCCCATAAAAGAAACGCGGTTGTTATATCTATACATAAAAAAGCATCCTGCAGTCGAGATACTTTAAGGTTGATGATCCGGTTGGGGAAACTCCAACCAAATTCTATCTTAGATATCAATGATTTAAAATTATCAATATTCAAACTCCGACATTTGCTCCTTAGATGAATTGCATCGATTTTCATCGCATCGCCTCATCATATAAGCAGATGTTGCATTATCGTTCTCTAACTTGTCGGTAGAAATATAACGTAATTTTTCGCAGAAAAGTATGACTTCTTCGTTTATATCACAAAATCCACAAAGATTTTTTTCATACTTTTGGCAAAATAAAAAATTATTATTAACTTTGCAACACTAGAACCCCCCAAGCCTCTTAACAATGCTCAAATGTGGGGGTCGTTTTATTTTAATATATTATGTCAAATATTAGACCATTCAATAAATCTTACACGCATCCTCAAGAGCTCATTGAACTATTGAAGGCAAGAGGATTGGGGATCTCTGATACAGATACCGCTGAGCATCTTCTTTCTACAATAGGGTATTATCGTCTGTCTGCTTATATGTTCCCCTTCTTGACTATGCCCAAATCCAATCACATCTATAAACCCTTATCAACATTCGAGAAGGTTATGATGCTCTATAGGTTCGACAAGGCACTCCGTCTCTTCATCTTTAGTGAAATTGAAAAGATCGAGGTAGCAGTAAGATGCTCCATTGTAAATATAGGATGTGAAGTCACGGATGATCCGTTTTGGATGACCAATGAGAAATATTTTACCAATCGTATGCGTTTTACCAAAACAATGGGATTGATTGATTCGGAGTTAAAACACTCTCGTGAAGATTTTATAAATCATTTCTATAAGACTTATTCTGACAGTTACCCCCCTGCTTGGATCCTTGCAGAAATTCTGCCGTTTGGCGTTCTGACTAACATATATTCCAATATCAAAGACAAAAGATTAAAGAAAAGTATATCACAGAGATTTGATTTGCAGATAGCTCCATTCGAATCATGGTTGACAATAATGACTCTTACAAGAAATATCTGTTGTCACCATTCACGAGCATGGAATAAACAATTTTCATTGCTTCCGATGGAACCAAACCGCATGATGCGTCCATGGATTACGTTGCCCACCGACAGATTAAGAATCTATTTCAACCTGTGTATCATCAAATACTTCATTGATATTATTTCTCCCTATAATACAATGTCTCTGAAACTAAAGAATCTTCTTGCTGATTCCCCCGATGTAGACACAGCAGCAATGGGATTTCCCACAGGATGGGAACAAGAACCCTTATGGAAAACTTAACTCGTTCCGAAAGGTTGGCGTTTGCCCAACCTCTTGCCACTTGGCGACTTGAAGTGAACGGAAATAACCGAAATCCCAACCATTTTCCCAAATCCCCATAATTCCCAACATCTCCATATTGAGCTTAATCCGGAAAATCCTCCTTTAATCCTCGATTGATCGTTAATCGTTAATAAAACCTCCGCCTCTTTATGATATGGGCTCTAATTGATAAGTTCCTTTACTTTCGTAGTCAAATAAGGCATTAATTTGTTATATGGCACTATAAAATGATAAGCTCCGGCCGACCAACAATCTATCTCATATGGTTGAAATGAAAAAATCACTCCAGAATCAGTCAATGCCCCTTGGGGAAGAGTAAATGTGAAATCTTTCTTTGTTTCCTCAAATTCTGTGCCATCAAGCAGCGGATCAGCAGATTGCCAACTTTTAATTAGAGGTAAAATATCTGAAGCTGACTGCACACCTGGATGCCAAGCAAGATAATGTGTGTCAGTTGCCATCACTTCAAACAACAATGACTTTACCTTTTCAATCTTATTAGCTCGGAACAGGTCTTTATTTTCAATCTCTTTGCCACTTTTTAAATCAAGTGTATGAAAGGTTGCTGTATACATTCCATGTCCTATTCCTTCCCGGTCGTACTCATATTTACTGAACGTCGCGAATCTCGGATTCACAATATGCGACCTAATTTCTAAAGTTGCTTCGCTTGACCCAAAATCCAAGTCTCCACCTCGTATCCAATTCTCAAATGTCTTGTTGGCTAAAAAATCCGAAAGCTCTGATAAGTTGTGGGGATTCCCGGTATAGACAGCTCTGTAATATTTGGTAGGGTTATATCCTGCATAGAAAGCAGACAACGACGGAACCTGCGCCTTCTCGTTTTCAGATACACTCGACAAATAGCATATAAATCTGCTAATAACGTCAGCATGTTCAAGGCAACTGTCAGCATAGTCTGCAGTAAAGGAAAATCCGCCCATATATTTTATTAAGCCATATGTTTCATCCATTACTGAGTCAAGACATTTCTCATAACTCTTTTGATACCTCATGAATCCATCAATCGGATTCATGAAGTTCTTTATCTTGTCAAGTGCTTGATCATCGCCCAAATCAACGATAAGGTCTCTCGTGAAAAGATTCAATTTCAGGGTTGATGGAGCGACGGAATCATACTGCAGCATAATGTCGTCACCCACAAAGACAGAATCATAATACCATCCTCCCCACATCGAAACATCTCCGCTATATCCAAAGGAATGTCCCTTTGCCGACATAATTGTATCTAACCACAATTCAGCATTTTCCGCAATATCTATATCGTCATTCACCGTAAGATCTGTTTCAAACAGGTTGTCAGCATGTTTATCTGTTTCAGAGTGATTTGAGAGTGATAAATTTAAGCTATTCCAATCCACTGTCAAATAAATGATGGTAGATATTACAAAAACGATTATGACAGTCAGTAGATGTCTCATTTTTTAGTTAATTTTGTATTCGTAAATAAATCGAAACAACTTCATTATATGAGTTCTTATTCGTTTATTTTCTCTCCCTTGGCGTTTACCATTATACAATCACTCATGTAGCCGGAAATTTGACATTGATACACACCGGGTGCTACACAGGATATATTATAATAGAGAGGAGGTGTTACTGGAACTCCATCTCTTGTCATGAGCCCAAAATGACAATTGGCTGTGTACTTCATCATACTGTCTATTGCTCTCTTCTGATTCCCATCTTCATCAAACTCATCGATATAGTAAGCCATCTCAAAGACCTCGTCAAAGATGAACTTATCAAGCAATGTTCCGTCATAGTCATATCGGCTTTGCGAATGATCATCAGCTCTTGCTACAGTTATACCCTTATCATGCTGGATCCACACACTTTCATACTCTATAGGCATGATAAACTGACCGTTTGCTCCAATTACTCCCCATTTGTCATTATTATATACTTTCCATAGATCTCTTGGACCAATAATTATATCATCATATTCAGGAAGTATTGCCCATGCTCCTTTCCTATCAACAAGACCATATTTCCCCTTTTCAGGAATGGCTGCATACTCACCATGATAGGCATAATTGTTATATTCTTCAGTTCTGGCATATTTCTTGTTGTTTATTGGTTTTCCGGAATGATCAATGAAATATACTGAGTCTCCTTCACATACAGCTGCTACTCCATCAGAGAATATCCATGCTGCGTCATACTTCAGTGGTATAGTCATCTCTCCAGTAAAACGATTGAAAAATCCTCGCTTCCCATCCTTTGCTACCACAATCAGGCTGTCTCCGTCAAGAGATCTGGCAATCCATTCGATTCCAGTCAATACTTTCTTATTGGTTTTTGAATTGTAGATATAAGAATCCACCGCATCATAACCATTATTTCTGAACTTGAAATCCGGACTCAGGTTTGGATCATATCTATTCCAATAAATATCAGATTTTCCGCTATAAAATTCATCGTAGAATGCATAGCCTACCATACATGTGAAAACTACAATGCATGTTGTTATCACTACCCAGATCACTCGCCAGAATGGTGTCTTGTTCTTCCACGAAAAAATGTTGCGAATGAACTGCCAAATGCCTCCGAAGAAAACGGAGATCCACATCTTTAAGGATATTTTCTTTTTCATATTTTCGGGGCAGCACCAAACTTCCGTGGATAAACCATAGGCATGAGTAATAAAAAG
>CAZGGB010000071.1:0-15784 GCA_964525115.1 uncultured Sangeribacter sp.
TATCTACAAAATTAACAAAAAACATTGACATAAAAAAAATATTAACCATATACACAATCTGAAGTTGTATTGTTTTATCTTTTAAGTAGCTCGCAAAAATTAATGATATGATAAATGCGAGATAATCTTGAGTAAGGTTGGCTGCGAAGCGAAGGAGCTTAGCGAGCTAAGCGACTGAGCGACAATGCCAAGATGGCCAAGATTAGCCGCAGTTATCATATCAAGACCTTTGCGGTTGCTTGGATTACATATGTCGTTTAATTTTTGTGAGCCACTTACTAATAAATAGTTTAAACTATATTCATATATAAGCTGAGACAATTTCTAAAAGCAGATTAGAAGCAACCTAACGAGAAAAGATTTTTTGATTATTTAACATTTGAGGATTACTTATTGGAATAACCCTCTTTTTGACGTTTTCTACCGCAAAATTGTGGGAATATGCAGATTTTAATTTTATATGTGAAAAATGTAGAGTAACTTTGCATAAGTAAGACACTTTATCATATAATTACTATGATCAATAAATGTAAATTAATTCTTCTCTTGGCTGGCATGTCGATATATTCAGCCGATATGAAAGCTGAGGAGAAGACATGGACATTTGACGACTGCGTTGAATGGGCTACTACCAACAATACCGGCATAAGGCGCACTATGCTCAATATCCTTTCGGCACGCCAAGACTATCTTTCAGCTAAAGACGCATGGCTTCCTACTGTAGCATTTAACACAAATCAAAATCTCACTAACTACCCTTCGCCAAGTACTGGACGAAATGGCAATTCCTACGGAAGCACCTACAATATTGGAGCCTCTTGGACTGTCTGGGAAGGAAATGTAAGAAAATATCGCCAAGAATCTGCAAAAATTCTTGAGCAACAGCAATCTCTTGCCGGAGACGATGTGATTAAAACACTTAAGCTCGGCATTCTGGAGGCTTATCTGAATATAATGTACTCTTCTGAGACTGTGACTATTGCCAAACAAACACTTGAGGTTAGTACAGCACAAGCAGAACGGGCACTTAAGTTGACAGAATCAGGAAGATCATCTCAAGTTGATTATGCCCAAATTGAAAGCCAAAGGGCACAAGATGCCTATAATCTGACTCAGGCAAAAAGTAATTATGAAAGTGCAAAAATGGCACTAAAAAAGATTCTTGAACTTGGAATTGACTATAATCTTCAAGTAGCAGACGTATCTTTTAATGACACTGAAGTATTGACTCCTCTCCCCGATCGACTCCAAGTCTATAATACTGCCGCAAGTTGGCTACCAACTATTAAAAGCAATGAACTAAGCAGGGAAATATATGCTAATGATGTCAAAATTGCAAAAGCAGGCAACCTCCCAAACATTGCGCTTCAAGGAGGGATTAGCACTGGTTACAATTCAGGAGGAACAAGTTGGACAAGCCAGATGGGACACAATTTTAATGAAAATCTTGGGTTAACCTTAAATGTGCCTATTTATGATGCGAACTCAACCAAAAGAGCTGTAGCAAAGGCAAGAATTGCTGAGCAAGAATATGACATAGCAAAGAAAGAACTTCTCGACAATCTATCTCAAACCATTGAAAGTCTTTACATAGATGCTACAAATGCACAAGCGAGATATGATGCCGGATTATCCCAACTCAATGCTGTGAAACTCACGGATGATTTGGTCAACCGTCAGTTTGAACTCGGATATGTCAACCCTCTTGATCTACTGACAGCCCACAACAATCTACTCAACGCACGTCTCGAACTATTGCAAAGCAAATATATGGCTATTCTTGCAAGTAAGACTATAAACTATTATGCGACTCAGGAAGTGGAGATTTAGCTTGATATCGCAAAAAGATGGTTAACCGTATATATATACGGGTTGAAATCAAGATTATTTGTTAATAATAAACAACATACTATATAATGAAATATTCAGTAATAACGGCTTCACTTTTGCTGGCGATGGTTTCTTGCTCAGAGAAAGCCTCTTTTGAGTTGGATACTTATACTGTAGATCCTACATCGCTTTCTGAGGTGGTAACAGCTACCGGAACTATGGAGTCTGTCACTTCTGTGGATGTCGGTACGCAGGTGACAGGTATAATCAGCAATCTATTCGTAGACTTCAACGATCAGGTTACGAAAGGACAACTAATAGCGGAAATAGACAAGACTGTGCTTCAAAGTGAACTTCAAAGTGCAGACGCTACTCTTGCATCTGCAAAAGCTACATATGAGTACACCAAAACCAATTACGAGCGAGATAAAGCTTTGCATGCAGAAAAATTGATTTCTGACTATGAATACCAAACATCAAAAAAAGACTATGAAGTTGCAAAGTTAGCTTATGAAAAAAGTCAATCAGACAGAGTAAGAGCTGCTAAAAACCTTACATATGCGGAAATCACCTCACCTATTGATGGCATTGTAGTGTCAAGAGAAGTTGAAGAAGGGCAGACTGTAGTATCAAGCATGAATGTTGCGAGTCTGTATGTAATCGCCGATCTTGACCATATGCAGGTAGTTGGTGCAGTCGACGAAGCCGACATAGGTCAGGTAAAAGTGGGTCAACATGTCACTTTCACTGTTGATGCGTATCCGGATGATACCTTTACAGGGACTGTCACACAAGTAAGAATAAATCCTACGACAACCAACAACGTCGTGACTTATGAGGCAATAGTTTCGACTACCAATCCTGATCACAAACTTCTTCCGGGAATGACTGCTAATCTATCCATCTACACACTGGAACTTGAAAATGCGATAGCAGTGCCTCTCAAAGCCTTGAAATTCGAACCGATGTCTGACGATGAAGGTTCAAACCTTCCAGTATCTCAACCCCTGAAAGAACCCACCAAAAATTCTGTTTGGGTACTACGCGACCATAAACTAATCGAGACATCGGTCGAACTTGGAATGAAAAACAGTGTTTATCAGCAGATAACTTCTGGGCTTAAACAGGGAGACCAAGTTGCTCTGCAATATGAAGAAAAACAATCAGGCAAAAAAGAACCTAAAGCACAGGAAAATCCCTTCATGCCAAAACCACCGGGAGCAAAAAGGAAGTAATCTATGGCAAAAGAAATAATAAAAATAGAAAACCTTAAACGATATTTCAAGGTTGGGGAAGAGACTGTGAAAGCCTTGCGAGGGGTATCATTCTCCATCTATGAAGGAGAATTTGTGACCATTATGGGCACATCAGGCTCCGGCAAGTCAACACTTCTTAATACCCTTGGATGCCTTGACACTCCTACTTCCGGAGAATATTATCTTGATGGTATCGCTGTCAAAGGTATGGGTAAAAATGAACGAGCCCGAATAAGAAATAGAAAAATCGGTTTTATATTCCAAAACTATAACCTCTTGCCTAAGACTACAGCCCTTGAGAATGTAGAACTTCCTCTGCTCTATAACTCATCTGTCAGCGCTAAGGAACGTACAGAGAGGGCAGAGAAATGTCTTAGAGAAGTAGGATTAGGAGAAAGGATCTACCATAAGAGCAATCAGATGTCGGGCGGCCAGCAACAGCGTGTGGCAATTGCAAGAGCTCTGGTCAATAATCCGGTGATTATTCTTGCCGACGAAGCTACCGGAAATCTTGATACGCGTACATCCTTTTCTATCCTTACGCTATTCCAGCGTCTGCATCGTGAAGGAAAGACCATTATTTTTGTCACTCACAATCCGGAACTCGCATCATATTCCTCACGCAATATTATGCTACGCGATGGCAGAATCGTGAGTGATGAATATAATCATGATATAAAATCGGCTGAGGAGGTCTATAAAAATCTACCAGTAGATACCGAATAACTATCTTCAACATGAATATTACAAGTCTATCAAAAATAGCAATCAAAGCTCTTGGAAATAATAAGATGCGTTGTTTCCTGACTATGCTTGGTGTGATCATCGGCGTAGGGGCGGTAATTGCCATGCTTGCCATAGGCCAAGGTTCGAAAAACTCGATAAAGGCTCAGATTTCCGAAATGGGAAGCAACATGATTATGATCATGCCGGGGGCAGAACGGCGTGGTGGTGTTCGGCAGAGCAGCGATGACATGCAGACACTTAAACCTGCAGACTATGATGCCATAGTAAATCAAGCTACTACTATTGCCAATATAACTCCAATGGTCTCATCTTCCGGACAATGGGTGAATGGCAATAACAACTACCCTTCGCAGGCGCAAGGAGTCAACACCCAATTTCTCGACATTCGACAGCGAAAAGTGGCTGAAGGGGAAATGTTTACGGAAGCTGATGTAAAGTCGGCAGCAAAAGTTTGTGTCCTCGGTAAGACCCTTGTAGACAATCTGTTTCCTGATGGAACTGACCCCCTCGGGAAGGTGGTGCGTTTTGGTTCGATCCCTCTAACTGTGATTGGAGTTTTGGATGAAAAAGGATACAACACCATGGGGCAAGACCAAGACGACCTTGCCTTAGTGCCTTACACTACGGTCATGAAAAGGATGCTCGCCGTAGATTACATACAAGGACTTCAAGCTTCAGCTATAGATGAAAACAACACAGATGAAACTATTGCAGAACTTACTGAAATTCTGAGGACCAACCATAAACTACGTCCAGAACAGGAAGATAATTTCACTATAAGATCCATGCAGGAACTTGCGGAAATGATATCCTCCACTTCATCGATGATGACGGTGCTTCTTGCAGCAGTAGCTGGAATTTCACTTTTGGTAGGTGGAATTGGTATCATGAATATTATGATTGTCAGTGTGACAGAGCGAACACGAGAGATTGGCTTAAGGATGAGTATTGGCGCAACAGGACGCGACATCATGACCCAGTTTCTTATAGAAGCTATCATCATTTCTGTGACAGGAGGTCTGTTGGGCATAATCCTTGGGGCATTAGCTACATGGATGATTAAGATAGTAGCTAATTGGCCGGTTCAAATCGATCCCTCCTCCGTGGTGCTTTCATTCGTAGTCTGCACAGTGATAGGAATCATTTTCGGTTTTTATCCAGCCGCTAAAGCTTCTAATCTTGACCCCATTGAGGCTATAAGATATGAATAAGAAAATCACTATTCCACTATTTTATATATGACTCCACAAATCAAGTCGGGAAAAGCAGGTACGGCAGCAGTAATTATGCTGGCCTTCCTGCTTTTCTATTTTCCCTCCATGTTGATACTCTTTACTCACGACAATGAGCCAAAAGACATGACAACATTCAATCTTTTGATAGCTACATGCTATACGGGAGTATTCTGCGTCAACTATTTTTTAATAGTGCCTAAAATATTTTTTGAGAAGGATAATAAACTTCTCTTTTTTTTCCTTAACTTCATAATTGTGGTGGGTCTATGTTCTATGCTTCCACTATGGTTTGAAACTCATGGTGGCTTTCCAAGACCTCGACATCTTCATGGAGTGAAGCTATCAACCGGGCAGATTTTCATGGGATATATGAGTTTCATTATTAGAGATGGAATAATGATGATACTTTCTATTGCATTAGCGTTTGCTATGCGAATGTCAAAAACAAGAGAAGAAATGAGAAGTCGGGTTCTTGAACTTGAAGCAGAACGCAGAAACACCGAACTGATGAGTCTTAAAGCACAGTTAAATCCTCATTTCCTTTTCAATTCTCTCAATAATATTTATGCACTTATCGCCATAGACTCAGAAAAGGCTCAGGAATCACTACATGAACTCAGCAATATGTTAAGATTTATGATCTATGATGCTGAATCACACACTGTCAGCCTTTCGAAAGAGATGAAATTTATACGAGATTTCACAAGACTTATGAGTCTGCGACTAAATCCTTCTGTGAAATTGACATGTAATCTTCCAGAAATTGACGACAACTCATTGCATATAACACCTTTACTGATCCTTACTCTCGTTGAAAATGCTTTCAAGCATGTTGCAGTCATTGATAATAAAGGGTTTATCGATATCGAAATAAGTGTAGACGAAGATTGGCTTCACTGCTCTGTCTCAAACTCTTGTTCAGATGATCAAATTGGGAAATTAGAAAAAGGATCTTCTGGTGTTGGCCTAAGAAATATTGAAAAGCAACTTCAGTTGTTATATTCGAACTCTTATAAACTTAATATGGTGAAAGAATCGTGTGAGTTTAAATCTGAACTTAAAATAAAAATTTCAGCACTCAAAGTTTCTTCACAATCTGCATCTGATGTTGTTTAAATTAATTTATATAATATTTCGTCAGGTTTTCGAATAGTGAGCTACTTAGGTATTTATTTTGAAGAAGATCAGTTTAAACAACTTCACTGGATTCAACGTTAGAAAGACATGGAAAAGACTTTGAAATGCATCGTGATTGATGACGAACCGCTTGCACGCGAACTGCTGAAGGCGTATATTGACAAAACCCCTTCGCTCTCGCTTGTAGGTTGCTTTGAATCAGCAGCAGAGGCTATAAAAATAGTAATGGATGGAAGTGCTGACTTAATATTTCTCGACATAAATATGCCTATGCTAAATGGTATAGACTTTGCAACTCTTGTTCCTCCAACCTGCAGAATAATTTTTGTCACAGCATATGACCAGTATGCTCTCCAAGGATTCAAAGTAAATGCTCTTGATTATCTACTGAAACCAGTCAGTTATTCTGATTTTCTAAAATCAGTGAGTCGCGCACTTGAATGGAAATCAATGAGCGATGTATATTCTTCCGAAGTTCACCGCGATCAGACAACTCCACGCATGATCACGCTAAAGGTTAAGAACCAGTTGGTTCAATTGAAAGTAGATTCAATTGAATATGTCGAGGCACGAAACGATCGCATAATAGTTTTTAGAAAAGAAGGTACTCCCCTTTCATCTCTAATGACATTAAAAGAAATTGAAGATATGTTGCCTATAGATACTTTCATGAGAGTGCATAGATCTTTTATAGTCAATATTCCACTTGTAGAGATAGTAGAGCGCAATCGAATCGTATTTGGTAAGACTTATGTCCCTATATCTGAAAATAAGCGCGAAGAGTTTTTTTCAAGACTCGGGAAGGGAATTTAAAAAAATTGGCAGTCGCAAAAACGACTGCCAATTTTTTTTCTTATAAGTTTTATTAGAAGAGACTCCAGGAAACTGTGAGGCCCGCCATTACAATTGCTACCATCGACATCAGTTTGATGAGGATATTAAGGCTCGGACCAGATGTATCCTTGAATGGGTCGCCGACTGTGTCACCAACTACCGTAGCTTTATGCACTTCGCTACCCTTACCTCCGAAGTTTCCTTCTTCAATATATTTTTTGGCGTTGTCCCATGCACCACCGGAATTAGCCATAAAGACTGCGAGAACAAAACCAGCAGATAGACCACCTATGAGAAGACCAATCACTCCAGGCACACCAAATACAAGACCTACGATAATAGGAACTGCAATTGCAAGAAGAGACGGGAATACCATTTCGCGTTGTGCTCCCTTTGTAGAAATTTGTACGCAACGAGCATAGTCAGGTTCTGCCTGTCCTGTAAGAATACCCTTGATCTCACGGAACTGACGACGCACTTCTTCTACCATGTGAGAAGCAGCACGACCTACAGCATTCATCGTAAGACCGCAGAAGAGGAATGCCATCATAGCTCCTATAAACATACCGGAAAGCACCATAGGGTTCATAAGGTTGACGTCATATGCCACCATAAAATCACGGAATGTCGCCTGATTAAGGGCTATCATTCTTGGAACCTCAAGATTGCTAACAGGGTCAATAGTCGTACCAACCTGAATGAATTCTTGACCGATATGATGAAGACCCATACGGATTTCCTCTACATATGATGCAAGAAGTGCAAGACCGGTGAGTGCTGCTGATCCAATTGCAAAACCTTTTCCAGTGGCAGCAGTAGTGTTTCCGAGGGAGTCAAGTGCATCTGTACGCTTGCGTACGTTTTCTCCGAGATTGCTCATTTCAGCGTTTCCGCCTGCATTGTCAGCAATTGGACCATAAGCATCAGTCGCAAGAGTAATACCAAGTGTAGAAAGCATACCTACGGCTGCAATACCAATACCATAAAGACCCCATGATATATTTGCAAAGTCAAAACCCGAAGCAAGATAATAACTCATAATGATTCCAAAGACAACAGCGATCACAGGCACTGCAGTAGAAATCATGCCAAGACCTACACCGGAAATAATTACGGTTGCAGGACCGGTTGTACCACTTTCTGCAAGTTTTTTAGTCGGCTTATATGATTGAGAAGTATAGTATTCGGTTGCCTGTCCGATAACGATACCCACAAACAGACCAACTACTACGGAAAGAGAGAGATTTATCCAATTAGGAATCTCAAGCACCCACATGATGAGGAAAGTTGCAGCAACTATAAGTGCCGAGCTGAGGTTAGTTCCTGTAGCAAGCGCACCAAGAAGATTCTTCATTGTTGCATTCTCTTTGGTCTTAACAGCAAAGATGCCTATGATTGAAAGGAGAATACCAACTGCTGCAATAAGCATCGGAGCCATCACCGCCTTTGTCTGAAGTGCTATACTTCCAGCCTCAACGTCCATGAAACCAACAGCACCGGCTGCAGCTCCAAGAGCCGCTGTAGCAAGTATCGAACCGCAATAAGACTCATAAAGGTCAGCTCCCATACCTGCTACGTCACCTACATTATCGCCAACATTGTCGGCAATAGTAGCTGGATTGCGAGGATCGTCTTCAGGAATGCCTGCCTCTACCTTACCTACAAGGTCGGCACCAACATCAGCTGCTTTAGTATAGATACCGCCACCTACACGAGCGAAAAGTGCTTGAGTACTTGCGCCCATTCCAAATGTAAGCATGGTTGTAGTAATCATTGTTAGTTTCTGTGTATCGGGAAGATCGATTGCCCAATTCAAGATAAGATACCAGAAAGAGATATCGAGAAGACCAAGACCTACCACGACAAGACCCATTACAGCACCAGAACGGAAGGCAACCTTTAAGCCAGAATTGAGTGATTCGCGCGCCGCATTGGCTGTTCGTGCAGATGCATAAGTAGCTGTCTTCATTCCCAAGAAACCTGCAAGACCTGAGAAGAAACCTCCAGTGAGGAATGCCACTGGCACCCACTCATTTTGCACACCAAAACCATAAGCCATTATAGAGAAGAGCACCACAAGGCATATGAAGACCACACTGACGATCTTATACTGCTGACGCAGATAGGACATAGCTCCTTGACGAACATGAGAAGCAATCCTCTTCATCGTGTCTGTACCTTCATCTTGGCCCTTCATCCAACGGAAAAAATAAAAAGCAAGCGCCAACGCTACAATCGAAGAAGCCGGCACAAGCCAAAATAGACTATTTACCATGGTAAAATCTAAAAAAAGTTGTTGTTGTTGGGTTATTAAATTAGTAAAATTTGAATTTGCAAAAATTCGTTACAAATTTAATATAAATTTTTGATAAATTTAAATTAATTTTGAGAATTTATATTTTTTAACATATTTATTTTTCTAAAATCTGCCGATGATTAAGCAATTTATATCTCTTGCATCCTTCTTTAATTTTCATCAAACCCTTTTCATCGAGAAAAGTCTTACAAAACACTTCCCAAATATATTCTATAGCCATTTCGGATGGATGAGCAAGATCTGACGCATAAAAACGATAATCACGCAGATCATCATACATAAGTTCATACGCAGGGAAATAAATACAACCGGAAACTCTTTCACATATCCGCTCAACTGACAAATGCAAAACAGCCTTAGATAAAGTATTTCCTTCAAAGCCGTCTTTAAGATGCCTTACAGGACTTACAGTAAAGATAAGCTTCAATTCAGGATACTTTTTTTTGATACGATTACATAAATCTATCCACAATGAAGAAATTTCTTCTACAGATACTCTCTTTCGTCGAAACATAGAAGGCGGCATCTTATGACAGTTAGCCACTATATAATTCTCATTTCCATCATGAATGTCGCTTTCTGAAAGGAAATAACACCAAGAAGTTCCAAAAGTGACTACCAATGCTTGGGCTTCAGATAATGCACATAATAGCTCTTTTTGACTGCCCAATATATATTGAAGACACTTTTCTTTAGTAGGTGCAGAGAAATGAGAATCAAATAGCCATGAATGAGTACTTCCTTCCGCCTCAAACAATGAAGACTCAAAATCAAAATATGAAGACTCGCTAAAGATCATCAAATCCAACACTTTGGCAATTGAAATTGGATTATACAGCGTTCCGACACCGTTATAAGAATTCCACATACACTCGCGCATTTTTTTCGCGATATTGGATGCAAAACAAGAACCGACAAGCACAATAGGTCTTGTCGGATCAAGAGACAGTGCCGAACGCACCGGATTATACTCTGTTCTAAATTTCACAGCATCAATGGATTTATTTAATTCTGAACCAATATCCAGCAGTAATTCCAAAACTTAATTGATTTGAGATTGAAAAAGTATCTTGCCTTCCGGAAGGCATAACATTGCCTATACCATAATATACTCGTGCTTCCAACGCCAACGAGTTCCTTCTGTTGATACTAAACTCTCCACCAATCCCAGCAACGATTCCAAAGTCAAGTTTCTGACTCACATCCATAGTGAGTTGCTCTTCTCTTCTATTTTTATCATGAAATCCTTCAAGTCCTGAAGTATTGTGATAATCGAAATTACTCTTAATATGGTCACCAATATAGTAAGCTATTTCCGGACCCGCATTGATGAAAAATTTTGTGCGCCGACCAAAATAGATATGCGACATAATGGGGACTTCCACATAATCTAATATACGTTGATAATTATATGGGAGATCTTCAAATTTCTCAGCCCAACCTCTTTGAACAAGGTTAATCTCAGCGATTAGACCGAAATGATTCTCCTCTGTATAGCGAAAAGTCACACCTGCAGTGTATCCCAATCCCAGTTTACTGGTGATTGTAGGTTTGAACATCACCGTAGATAAAGTGACACCACCTCGTGCTCCCAAATCAACACGAGAATCAAAATGGGTCTGTGCTGAAACTGATACAATACCTAAGATGGATATAAAAACCAATATTAAAAATCTCTTCAACATGTCATCTGCGAATTAGGATTTTCTCTATTTCACCATAAGGATTGTATCTGATAATATAGGCTGAAGGATTGAAAAATCCTCCCCAATTTCCCACTCGCTCAAGATTAATAGGAGTCTGTATTTCCTTTCCTTCCGGCACAGAAGCATTGAAATCACCATCGTTAGATGCTATGCCAGGGATAAAATAATTTGCAATGTCATAACCGGCAACAGCGTAAGTAGGGAAAGATCGGATAGGACTGTGTCCATATGATGCAGAATATGTTGCAATAAATTCCTTGCCCGGACCTGCTGTATGATCAAAGAAAAATCTGGAAGGGAAATAGACATCTGCCTTATGGAAACGTTCTTTCATTCCCTCCGCAACAGTGATCCAGTTGGGTCGGCCCATCACCTTGATCTCAACAAACGGATTGTTTTCCTTCAAGTATTCAATTGCAGTGAGCATAGTCTGAATATCATCACGAGAAGTAGGATAGCCATAGAAGAGATATCTACTACTTTCATCAAGTTTCATTTCTGCCAAATCCTCAAGTTTGCACGTAATGATTGAGGATTTGTCACGTCTACCTTTGATAGATTCAGCAAAAGCATCTTCAGAATCCTCTTTTCCAACCATAACAAGTTTATATGAACCCAGTGAAGAAACAGCCCACTCTCCTACTTCATCACTAAAATAGGCGGAAGGAGTCAGAAGATGAATCATTGAAGGATTTTCAAGATACATTTCATTCTTCACATCAAAAGCATTGACTATCTCCACGGCATTGTCTTCGCCATATTGTGCAAGCCACTTAGGGAAATTTTTCTCATAGGTTGTCACAATGATATCGGCCTTAAAATCATTAAGGTCAGAAATGAGCGAATCCACAATTTTTACCGAATCATTGTTTGCCCTATTATCGCAAAGCAACTTAAATCTAATCTGATAAGGTGAATTCTTTAGTCGATCAAGTGCTAATAGAGTGCCTCGAGTGAACTCATTGTCACGTTTTGACATCGGGTCTTCTATCATGACAGCAATACTCACAGAATTTGTCAAATCGGCTATTGAATCGCCAATTCCAAGCATGTGAACCTCTTTATAGATATCTCTTCTACCCTCAAGGCTATTTTCACGCTCATCAAATGGCTCTACCTCTTTTTCGACAGTAGCTGTTTCTATTACAGGAATGGCAATTTGCACATTTTTTTTCAGTTGTGTTCCGGAGTTAGCCTCTAAAAGATCCTGTACATCAACACCTGTTTTTTCAGCCACAGTCTCCCACGTGTCGTTTTTTTCCGCTTTATAAGTATCGATGCGAGCTATGTGAGTCTCATCAAATTCTTTTATTACTTTGTTGTCTTTGTTGGAATTTACACTGATCCTAAGTATATCTCCAGAAGCAAAATTATTTTCAGAAACTCCTTTATTGTCGCGAAGCAATTGCTCCACACTTGTATTGTATTCATTCGCAATGTCAGCCAACGTATCGCCGGCTTTTATCGCGTAATAGAGGAATGAGGATCCTTCATTGATCAACTCTGATTGCTGAGGAATGGTGATTACATCCCCTCTTTTTAGCATTGACTTGGCTGTAGGATTGTAAAGATAGATAGTATCTATTTTTACTCCATACATTTTAGCAATAGAATATACTGAATCACCTTTTTTCACAACATGACGAATCACAGGATATGTTTCTGGAAGGACAAACTCAGATTTGTTTTCAAGCTCATTCCCATGGTTCTCCAAAGCTACAGGATAATATAATTTGGCACCCTTCTCAAGTTTTTTGACAACAGTAGGATTTAGTTCATCAAGCTTATCGACATTCCACCCGAAGCGATTTGCAATCCCATAAAGAGAATCTCCTTTCTTCACCTCATACATATAATATTCACTTCCCGCAATATTAACTTTGGGGAGATTTTTATTGGGACCTGCCGGAGAAGCAGAGAAAAAAACACAAATCGCAATAGCGACGCTAAGCACAAATCTTTTCTTCATCAGACTCAATAATTGCAGGGACATCACCGCAGAGAATCGCGCATATAAAAAAGCGGTCAGACCCTTTTATTTCACATTACAAAATTAGTAAAAAAATCTTTTGATAGAACTATAAAAAATGATATAAATTAAAAAAAGTCTAAAAAAAGCCCATATTTCGGAATTTTGGATAATAAAATACATTATATAATTAGGTTATTCGGAGGTTTTTTATTAAATTTGCACACATTATCCGACATAAGGATAAAAAACATTTCACTCTTTATATGAAAAAGAGTGACTTTTTAAGGTATATGACCTATTACAGACATATTTAATACATTAATTACAAATGGCAAAGAAAGTCTATACGTTCGGCAATGGTAAAGCCGAAGGTAATGCCGAGATGAGAAACCTTCTCGGCGGCAAGGGCGCAAACCTTGCTGAGATGAATCTTCTGGGAATGCCCGTACCTCCCGGATTCACTATCACTACAGAAGTATGTACAGAGTACACTCAGTACGGCCGTGACAAAGTAGTAGCAGACATCCAGAAAGACGTTGAGGCTGCTATCGCTCACATTGAAGAGCTCACAGGCAATAAATTCAACGATCCATCTAATCCTCTACTTGTATCAGTTCGTTCTGGCGCACGCGCATCAATGCCCGGCATGATGGACACTGTCCTCAACCTTGGTATGAACGACGCTACAGTAGCTACTATGGCTGAAAAGAGCGGTAATCCTCGTTTTGCTTGGGACAGCTACCGTCGCTTCGTGCAGATGTATGGTGACGTTGTTCTTGGTATGAAGCCAAAGAGCAAGACTGACATCGATCCATTTGAGGCTATCATGGATCAGGTGAAAGAAGAAAAAGGCGTTAAACTCGACACTGAACTTGATGTAGACGACCTCAAGGAACTCGTAAAGCGTTTCAAAGCAGCCGTTAAGGAATACACCGGAAAAGACTTCCCCGAATCAGCATGGGAACAGCTTTGGGGTGGCATCTGCGCTGTGTTTGACAGCTGGATGAACGAACGCGCCATCCTCTACCGTCGCATGAACCAGATTCCTGAAGAATGGGGAACTGCTGTTAATGTTCAGGCAATGGTGTATGGAAACATGGGCAACAACTCAGCTACTGGCGTTGCATTCAGCCGTGACGCAGCTACTGGTGAAAATATCTTCAACGGTGAGTATCTTATCAACGCTCAGGGTGAAGACGTTGTAGCAGGTGTACGTACTCCTCAGCAGATCACTATCGAGGGATCACGCCGCTGGGCTAAGCTTCAGGGCATTTCTGAAGAAGAGCGTGCTGCTAAATATCCTGCTCTCGAAGAAACAATGCCTGATTGCGCTGCTGAGCTCATCGCTATTGCAAATCGTCTTGAAGACTACTATCGCGACATGCAGGATATGGAGTTCACAATCCAGAACGGTAAGCTTTGGATGCTCCAAACCCGTAACGGTAAGCGTACTGGCGCTGCTATGGTTAAGATCGCTATGGATCTTCTCCGCGACAACATGATCGACGAAAAGACTGCTCTTCTCCGCATGGAGCCGCAGAAACTTGACGAGCTTCTCCATCCAATCTTCGACAAAGACGCTCTCAAGCGTGCTAAGGTCGTAGCAAAGGGTCTTCCAGCATCTCCGGGTGCAGCTTGCGGCCAGATCGTATTCTCAGCCGACGACGCTGAGGCTTGGGCTGACAAGAAGCGTAAAGTTGTCCTCGTCCGTATCGAGACTTCTCCTGAAGACCTCCGTGGTATGGCAGTTGCCCAGGGTATCCTTACAATGCGCGGCGGTATGACAAGCCACGCTGCAGTAGTTGCCCGCGGTATGGGTAAGTGCTGCGTATCAGGCGCAGGCGAAATCCGCGTTGACTACAAGGCTAAGACTGTAGAGATGGGTGGTAAGACTTATAAGGAAGGTGACTGGATCTCCCTCAATGGTTCCACTGGCGACGTTTATGACGGTCAGGTTCCGACTACAGAACCTGAACTTGGTGGCGACTTCGCTGCTATTATGAATCTTGCTGATAAGTTCACTAAGTGCCTCGTCCGCACTAATGCTGATACACCCCGCGACGCTAAGCAGGCTCGTAAGTTCGGTGCTCAGGGTATCGGTCTTTGCCGTACAGAACACATGTTCTTCGAAGGTGACCGTATCAAGGCTATCCGTGAGATGATCCTCGCAAGCGATGAAGAAGGTCGTCGCACTGCACTTGCTAAACTGCTTCCGATGCAGAGAGGTGACTTCGAAGGCATCTTCACTGCTATGGATGGCTACGGCGTAACAGTACGTCTCCTTGATCCTCCATTGCATGAATTTGTACCTCACCAGACAGCAACTCAGAAAGAGATGGCAGAGGAGATGGGTCTCACACTCGAAGAGGTAAAGGCTAAGGTAGATTCACTTGAAGAGTTCAACCCGATGCTCGGTCACCGTGGTTGCCGTCTTGGCATCACATATCCTGAGATCACCGAGATGCAGACTCGCGCTATCATTGAGGCTGCACTCAACTGCAAGTCCAAAGGCATCAAGGTTCATCCAGAGATCATGGTTCCTCTCGTAGGTACACTCAAAGAGCTCCAGCATCAGGCAAACATCATCCACACAACTGCTGCTAAGGTATTCGACGAAAGAGGCGAGACTGTTCCTTACAAAGTTGGTACAATGATTGAGGTTCCGCGTGCAGCTCTTACAGCTAACCAGATTGCTGAAGTTGCAGAATTCTTCTCATTCGGCACAAACGACCTTACTCAGATGACATTCG
>CAZGGB010000072.1:0-15627 GCA_964525115.1 uncultured Sangeribacter sp.
TAATCGCCGCCTTACGGACCGGATCCCGGCAATGGGATTCGGTCTTTTTTTGTGCCTGCCGCGCCGATGGTGATGGTCTTCATTGGGAAAGCGGGAGAGTAGGTGATCGCCGCCTTAGAAGCCAGGATCGAAAGATTCTGGCTTTTTTTGCCCTATTAGTCTTATTAGTCCAATTAGTCTAATTAGTCTAATTTGTCTAATTGGGCTAACTGGTCTTCATTGGGAAAGCGGGGGTATAAGATTTATTATTTTTTTTGAGGAGGGGGAGAGTTTGGGATTTTAATCATTTGTAAAGATAGATTCTTGCTTTTTGTGGGAGTTCGTGACTGATTTTGTTCATGTGTCAATGTGATTAATTGCAATGTGATTGCTTGTGGCATCGGTTGATTTTGGGTTTTATTTGTTTTTGTAAAAAAATGTAATATTTTTTGAACTCTTTTGGGGATGATATGTTTTATTTATGAAGCTTGAAAATGGTGATAGCTCCACATAAATAACATAAACCTATAAATAATTAATCTTATTAAAACTATGGCACAGAACACAGCGCCCCTCGAGGGCATCAAAGTCGTAGACTTTACCGAAGTACAATCGGGCCCTTCATGTACTCAAATGCTCGCCTGGCTTGGCGCAGATGTAATCAAAATCGAACGTCCCGGTGTCGGCGACGCAACTCGTAAAGAACTTCAGTTTAACCCTGATCTTCCAAGCTACTATTTCTTGCAGCTTAACAGTGATAAGAAATCTCTTGCTCTTGATGCTAAGACTCCTGATGGAAAGGAGATCCTTACTAAGCTTATCAAGGAATGCGATATCTTCGTAGAAAACCTTCACCCGGGTGCAATGGACAAGCTCGGTTTCAGCTGGGAGGTGGTTCACGAACTTAACCCAAAATGTATCTACGGTACAATCAAGGGTTTCCCTCTTTCATCTAAGTATAAAGACCTTAAGGCATACGAGCCTATCGCTCAGGTGACTGCTGCTGCAGCTACAACCACTGGTTGGTTTGATGGCGAATACAACATCCCTACTCAGAGTGGTGCAGCTCTTGGCGACTCAAACACTGGTATGCACCTTTTGATTGGTCTTCTCGCAGCTCTTCAGCAGCGTAATAAGACTGGCGAAGGAGTCTACGTATATCAGTCAATGCACAATGCATGTCTTAACCTCTGTCGTATCAAGACCCGTGACCAGCTTACTCTTGATAAGATCGGTTACCTTACCCAGTTCCCACAGTATCCTAACGGTAAGTTTGGTGATTGTGTGCCTCGTTCAGGTAACATCGAAGGTGGTGGCGTACTTGGTTGGACATATAAATGTAAACCAGCCGGCGGATATGATTCAGCGCTTGATGCCAACAATTATGTCTACATCATCCTTCAGAGAGGTGAGAAAGATTTCGAACTCGCTTGCAAGGGCTTAGGTTTTGAGGATTGGTTGACAAATCCTGACTTCAACACGGCAGATGCACGTGACAAGCACAAACAGGAGATCTACGCTCGTATCGGTGCATGGACAGCCGACAAGACTAAATATGAAGTCACAGAGATACTTTCTAAGTATGGCGTACCTGTTGGTCCGGTATTGTCTACTAAGGAAATCATGACAGATGAAAGCCTCTATGATGGCAATACACTTGTAAAAATCAATCAGGGTGGTGAAATCGGTGAATTCGTGACTGTAGGTGTTCCATTCACTATGAGTAACTATCAGCCAACTTATGGACCTTGTCCTACACTTGGTGGCAACACTGAGGAGATTCTTGACTCGCTTGGTTACACAGCAGAGCAGCAGGCTGCCATGAAGGCTAACGGAACAACAGCTCCGATGCCCAAACCAGCAGCAGCTCCGGCAAAATAATTGAAATCACTTATTGATCAGGTCTTTAAGGGGATTCCTTAAGGACCTGAATCTTTAAAATTAACGATCAACGATCAATAATTAATTGTCATGATTTATCTGGATGAGACATGATGAATCAGGAAAATATAATACAAGACATTAAAACTAAACCACTATATAATCAAAAATCTAAATATTATGGAAAATACAGCAACAAAACCGGCAGCAACTACTGCTCCTAAATTTCCTGAGCAGGTGACCGGTATGTACATATTGGCAGAAAGCCTCAAACGTCTCGGACTTATGGATGTCTATGGTCTGGTCGGCATACCTGTCACTGAAGCTGCATATGCAATGCAGAAAATCGGCATCAATTATTATGGTTTCCGTTTCGAGCAGCAAGCCGGTATGGCAGCTGCAACCCATGGATATCTTACCAAGCAACCGGGTGTGCTTCTGACAGTTTCTTCTCTTGGATTTATGAATGGCTTGACCGCAACTACTAATGCTACTGTCAACTGCTACCCGATGATACAGATTTCCGGTGCTTCCGATCCTACAATGGTAGACATGGATATGGGTACATACGAGCAGCTTGATCAGCTCAATACAGCACGTCCCTTCGTAAAGGCAGCCTTCCGCTGCTCACATGCTAAGGATATACCTTCAGCAGTAGCACGTGCCTATCGTGCAGCAGTCAGCGGGCGCCCCGGTGGTGTGTATATTGATATGACTACTCCGGCACTTGGAGAAATTATGGATGCATCTGAGGCAGAAAAGCTCTTCTACGAACCGGTAGACGTGGCTTCCCCTGTAGCTCCTACACAGAGTGCAGTAGACCGTGCGGTAGAGATCCTTACTTCAGCAAAGCGTCCTGCGATCCTTCTTGGTAAGGGTGCTGCTTATGCACAGGTCGACGACAAGATCAAGACACTCATTGAAACTTACAAGATACCTTATCTTGCAATGTCGATGGCAAAGGGTCTGATGCCCGATAATGGTGAGCTTAGCGCATTGAGTTGTCGTTCTACCATTATGGAAAAGGCAGATGTAGTGATGGTGATCGGTGCACGTATCAACTGGATGCTTTCATTCGGCCGCGGCAAGTGGAATCCTGAGATGAAATTTATCCAGCTCGATGTTGAGCCTGAAGAAATCGACCGCAATGTGCCTATCGCAGCTCCTGTAGTAGGCGATATGGGTGAGTCACTCGACATGATTCTCGCTGCAATGAAGGGCAAGACAATGGCTGCCGACCCACAGTGGCTCGCAATGCTCCAGGCAGAATCAAAGGAGAAGAACGCTAAGTTTGCTACTCGCTTGAGTGATGCTTCCAAGCTTATGCCAATGAATCACTGGTCGGCACTTTCAGCCGTAAAACCGGTGCTTGAATCCAATCCTGATGTAATCCTCATCAACGAGGGTGCAAATACATTGGATGATACCCGTGACTCAGTAGATATGTTCTTGCCTCGCCACCGTGTAGACTGTGCAACATGGTCGATCATGGGTATGGGTATGGGCTCCGCCATCGGCGCAGCCGTAGCCACCGGCAAGAAGGTAGTGGCTGTAGAAGGCGACTCAGCATTTGGATTCTCAGGCATGGACTTTGCTACTATCTGCCGCTACAAACTCCCTGTAACAGTAGTGATCTTCAATAATGGTGGTATCTACAATGGTATTGGTGTCAACCCATCAGGTGGTGATGCTCCAGCACCTACTACTTTGGATATCAATGCCAAGTATAACCTTATCGGTGAGGCATTCGGAGCCAACAACTACCGTGTTGACAATCCAGCCGATCTTAAGAAAGCCCTTGAAGATGCAATTGCATCCGGCAAGCCTTGCTTGATTGATGTGCAGCTGGCCGACAACTCTGGCGCCGAAAGCGGACACATCGGATATTTGAATCCGGCTCCGCTGATTAAATATACAGTGTAACCATAAAGCGCCTCTCTGAGGCTACAGAGATAATAGTCTGGGACCCCAGGCTTCAGCCTGGGGTTTCTACATATAAAATAGAACTTAAGAAATTATTATGAACCTTATAAATTAATTCTACTATGGATATATCGCACGTTATTCTATACGCCATTGTCCCGATCATAGTGGTGATGCTGGCAGGTTTTATTGCCGGAAAGAAAGGGGCGTTTTCAGGAGAAGATGCCAAGAAATTTAACAAGGTCGTGCTCGACTTCGCATTGCCGGCAGCCCTTTTCGTATCAATTGTGCAGGCATCCCGCGCAGATCTTGTAAAGGATATTAAGCTGACAATTGTGTCAACGATAGGTATCATGGCATGTTTCATGATAGTCTACTTCGTATTTAAATATTGTTTTAAGAAAAATACCGGTGCTGATGCGGCAGTTTCAGCATTGATCAGTGGATCTCCGACAATCGGATTCCTTGGTTTTGCGGTTTTGGAACCTATTTTTGGTACATCTCCTTCCGTAGCCCTTGTGGTAGCGATCGTAGGTATCGTGGTAAATGCAATCGGTATTCCTGTTGGTCTTTCATTGATGAATGCATCATTGGAGAAGCAGAACCCGGGATCAACAAAAAAGGAGAGTGCTTGGAAGCCAGTGCTTCACGCGCTTGAGCAGCCTGTAGCATGGGCGCCTATCTTGGCAGTGATCTGGGTAGTAGCCGGAATTCCTTGGCCAAAAGAACTCAGCCCATCCTTCGACCTTATTGCAAAGGCAAATGCTTCAATGGCAGTTTTCTCAGCAGGTATTACACTTTCAGCAATCAAGATTCAGATCAACTGGCAGGCAGTGCTTGGCTCAATCATGAAGATGATCATGATGCCTGCAGTGGTATTGATCCTCGGTCTCATATTCAAGATGGATCCTCTCAACTTGAAGATGCTTGTAGTGGCAGCAGCCCTTCCGCCAGCCTTCTCAGGTATCATTATTGCCGATGAGTATGATACATACGTCGCAACCGGTACGTCTTCTCTGACATTGTCAGTGATCCTCTTCATCGGATTCTGTCCGCTTTGGATTTGGCTGACAGACTTGGCTATCGGAGCATTCTGATGATTAACGATAAACGATAAACGATTATCGAAAAGTTGCATAAAGTGACTCTCTGAGACTACTTATAAAATTGTTATGTTACCTCAGGCTTCGGCCTGGGGTTTTTGCGTAATGTCAGGTAGGAGACTTGATAGATGTTTTGGCGGCGGTGGGAACCGGCGGAAAAGCTTATTTTATGTTAAAAGTGGGGTAATGTCAAGATTTTTTTGTAATTTTGCCACGTATTATGCGACGATTTTTCTTAATATTGGTTACGTTGTCGATTCTTGCCTTTGTCCTTGCCCAGCCGGCGATGCACTTGGAAGTGAGGAGCGACATGGTTTCCCTGTCGGATATAGCCGGCGGGGATGAACCGCAACTGCCGGAAATCGTCGCAACAAATCTTCCGGAGGGTGATACTTTGGTAGGTTTAAAACCCATGGACGAAAAGGAATTGCTTGAGCTCAGAGACAGTATCGCCTCTGATAGCCGGGCGATAAATTATGATGACCGGGAAGCTCTGATTCCAGATTCCATATCTATGGAAGATATGGAAAATGTGGAATATGAGGATACCGATAGCATTGAAGATAGGGATAGTATTGAAGAGGAGCGCACCGCCGTGACCCGCATCAATCGTGAGAAAGTGGATCTGGATAACAGTGTGACATTCTCGGCAAAAGACTCCGTATTATTGCTTGGCAATAAACTTGCTTTTCTCTTTGGCAATGGAGAAGTGGAGTATGGCACGTTTAAGCTCAATGCAGATGAAATAAAGATGGTGATGGACTCCACTACCGTCTATGCCAACGGTAGGGTTGACAGTCTTGGAGAATTGCAGGGGAAACCCGTATTTCAAGATGGAGGCGACACCTACGAGTCAAAGACTATGTCGTATAACTTCAAGAATCAGAGAGGATTCATTACAGATATCATCACTGAGCAGGGTGAGGGATACCTGACAGGTGGGCGTTCGAAGAAAATGGAAGATGGCAGTTTCTTTGCTGAAGATGCGATATATACCACTTGTGACGAACATGACCATCCTCACTTCTATATGAAACTGACCAGAGGCAAGATGCGTCCAGGAAAGGACGTGGTGTCGGGCGCCGCATATATGGTGGTGGCAGACGTGCCGCTTCCTCTTGCCCTTCCTTTCGGCTATTTCCCATTCAGCAAGGAATATTCTTCCGGTATTATTTTCCCGACCTTTGGCGATGACTACAATCGGGGATTTTATGCTCGCAACGGCGGATATTATTTTGCATTCAGCGACTATGTAGACTTGGCACTAACCGGAGAAATCTACACCAAGGGATCTTGGGGCGTGACAGGAAGGTCGTCTTACAAAAAGAGATATAAATACAACGGATCTTTTAATATCTCTTATCTTTCTACAGTGATGGGAGACAAAGGACTTCCTGACTATTCGAAGCAAAACAACTTTCAGGTGGTATGGAGCCACTCGATGGATGCGAAATCTAACCCGAACATGTCGTTTTCAGCATCTGTCAACTTCTCAACATCCGGATATACGCGTAATGACCTTAACTCATATTATTCCAACTCATTCACTGAGAATACGAAATCGAGTACCGTCAATATGACGTATCGTTTTCCGGGTACGAAATGGACAGCCAGTGCCTCGACCAACATCAGCCAGAGAACGCAAGACTCCACGCTTGCGGTGTCTTTCCCTAACCTGAATGTAACATTAAGCCAGGTGGCACCTTTCAAGAGAAAGAAGGCGGCCGGAGCCGAGAAATGGTATGAAAAAATAAAGCTGAGCTACAGCGGACAATTCCAAAACTCACTGACAGCACAGCAGGACGTATTCTTCAAGAAAAGCATCATTAAAGACTGGAGGAACGGATTCAGACACTCTGTGCCTGTCTCTGCTACATTTACTGTGCTAAAATACATCAATGTGTCGCCGTCGTTGTCAATGACCGACCGCATGTATACTTCCAAAATCAAGAGAGATTGGGATCCCAACAAGTCGGCAGAAGTGCTCGATACATGCTATGGCTTTTATAACTTGTTTGACTTCAGCGCATCTCTTTCAGCCGACACAAAGCTTTATGGCTTCTATAAGCCGATGAAGTTTCTTGGCGACAAGGTGCAGATGATTCGCCACGTGTTGACGCCAAGCCTATCATATAGCTATACTCCTGACTTTAGCGATCCGATGTGGGGAGTCTATGGCCAGTATTCCTACATGAATAATGCCGGCCAAAACATCACCAGAAAATACAGCTATTTCCAGCATGGAGTTTTCGGAAGCCCGGGACAGGGATTGTCGAGTTCTGTGTCGCTTTCACTCTCCAACAATCTTGAAATGAAAGTGAAGAGTGATCAGGATTCAACCGGAGTAAAGAAGATATCGCTGATCGAGAACTTGTCGTTGAGCCAGAGTTATAATTTTGCCGCAGACTCCATGAACTGGAGCAACCTAAACACGTCGATTCTGTTGCGACTGACAAAGAGTTTCAACTTGAATCTGAGCGCGACGTGGGATCCTTATACCTATGCCCTGAATTCAAGCGGGCAGCCTGTAAGAGTCAACAAGACGAGATTGCAAGCCCACAAAGGATGGGTGAAGCTGACATCGACGGGAACATCGTTTAGCTACACCATAAATAACAGCACTTTTAAAAGAAAGAAGGACACCAACGACAAGACTAATAAAAATAAGAACAACCGCAACTTTGATGAAGATGAAGACTACGATGAAGATGAAGATATCTCACTTGCAGATTCAGCTCCATCGCGGAGAAAAAGAGGAAACCAGGAAGAGGAAAAGAAGAGTGATGCCGACGGCTACACGCCGTGGGAGTGTCCGTGGAGTCTTTCCTTTAATTATTCAGTCAATTACGGACTTGGCGACTTCAACTATAAGAAGATGGATTATAACGGGAGGTTTACCCAGAATCTCTCGATCTCGGGCAATATACGCCCCACAAAGAACTGGAACTTCTCAATGTCGTGTAGCTATGATTTCCAAGCCAAGAAGATCGCTTATATGAACTGCAATATCTCTCGCGACATGCACTGCTTCACTATGACATGCTCGATCATACCGGTTGGTATGTATAAGAGTTTCAATTTCAATGTTGCGGTCAAGTCTTCGCTTCTTAAAGACATCAAGTATGACAAGCAATCGTCGCGCCTGAATGGCATCAATTGGTAGAGTATTTACGATTTTATTTGGATTATTGAGAAAAGTTTATTAATTTTGTAAAGATTTTACCGCAAAATGGCCCGAACATTACACCGGATAATCAACGAACTTCGGCAGATGGCAATGTTGCTTGCGAAGCAGCGAGACAAAGCAACTGCTGAATCAGAGAGGCTTACGCAAGAAAATGAGGCTTTAAAGGAGCAACTTGCGGAATGCCAACGGGAGTTGCAGGCATCAAAGATGGAAGTGGATTTTCTTACAATTTCCCATCGGCTTGCCGACTCACCTGAGAATCTTATCTCGGCGCGCAGAAGGCTGCAACGGTTGATCGCAAAAATAGACAGATGCGTCACTCTCCTCAAGGAAGACGCAGACATCAGCTGATGAAATCTAACGAGACCAAAATAAAGATAGACGTTAAAGTAGGCGAAGTTCGCTTTCCGCTGACTATCCCATTTTCTCAGCAGGATCATGTAAGGCGGATTGAGACTGAGCTAAAACTCTATATGCGGGAACTTAAGACTAATTTCCCCAATAAAGAGCCGATAACCTATCTCGCCATGACAGCGTATCATTTTGCCTCCTATTCTTTCTCGCTAAAGGAAAAATATGAGGAAGAGTCGGACGAAGCCGAAAGACTATTGATAGATCTTTCGAAGCTCTGCGGCGACGACATGGTTGAATATGGCGACATTCCTTCAGAAGAATTTGACATTTTCTGACGGTCTGGTTTTTTCCCTTGCAGCAGATATCTTACGTTTTCCTTCCAGCATTTTTGCGGGAAGGTTTTGGCGTTTGTGTGAAATGAACATTTAAACAATAAGTTATAATTATAGATAAAAACAATAATAACAATATAAAAAACAATATTATTTACGTAAAGATATGACAACAGCAATATGGATCATCATAGCCGTTGTGGCTGCAGCAGCAGGATATGTGGCTGCATCTATGATGAGCAAAAAGAATGCCAACAGCAGGGCACATTTGATTCTCGAAGAGGCTCGCAAGGATGCCGAAGTGATAAAAGATAAGAAAATCATTGAAGCAAAAGAGCAGGAGGTGAAGATACTTGCCGATGCTGAACGCAATGCCAACTCCAAAATGCAGAAGGCACAAGCTTCTGAAGCCCGCGCCAAGCAACGGGAGATGCAACTCAACCAACAGCAGAATGAACTTAATCGCCGCAAGAAAGAGCTTGATTCTCAGAAGCAGAGTCTCGACACCCGGATGAACAATGCTGAGAATCTTGAACGCACGCTTGAAGTGCGCAAGGGGGAAGTGGAGCATCTCTATCGCCAGGCACAGGAGCAGCTTGAGCATATCTCAGGGCTCTCAGCTGAAGAAGCCAAAGAGCGTCTGATAGAGAGCCTGAAAGATGAGGCGAGGACAGCAGCCCAAGGCTATATCAACGATATCATGGACGAGGCAAAACTTACAGCGAATAAGGAAGCCAAGAAAATCGTCATACAATCAATACAGCGTGTTGCCACAGAGGCAGCTGTAGAAAACTCTGTCACAGTATTCCATATTGAGAACGATGAGATAAAGGGACGTATAATCGGTCGAGAGGGTCGCAATATTCGTGCGCTTGAAGCTGCAACCGGAATCGAAATCATTGTTGATGATACTCCTGAGGCTATCGTGCTTTCCGGTTTTGACCCCGTGCGCCGTGAGATAGCGCGCCTTGCACTGCATCAGCTCGTGCTTGACGGTAGAATCCACCCTGCTCGCATTGAAGAAGTAGTGGCCAAGGTGAAAAAGCAGATCGAGGAAGAAATCAACGAGACCGGTAAGCGCACTTGCATAGATCTTGGAATCCATGGACTTCACCCTGAACTTATCAGGATGGTAGGCAAGATGAAATACCGCTCTTCTTATGGGCAGAACCTCCTGCAGCACGCAAGGGAAACAGCTAACCTCTGTGCTATCATGGCAGCTGAACTTGGACTTAATCCTAAGAAGGCTCGCCGTGCCGGTCTCTTGCATGATATTGGCAAAGTGCCTGATGATGATCCGGAGATCCCACATGCTATATTCGGCATGAAACTGGCTGAAAAATTCAAGGAAAAACCAGACATTTGCAACGCAATTGGCGCTCACCATGATGAAGTGGAGATGACTTCACTGCTGTCGCCGATAGTGCAGGTGTGTGATGCTATTTCAGGTGCACGTCCCGGTGCACGTCGTGAAATCGTGGAAGCTTATATAAAGCGTCTCAACGACCTTGAACAGCTTGCGCTTTCTTATCCGGGTGTGATAAAGACTTATGCGATCCAGGCTGGTCGCGAACTCCGCGTGATCGTTGGAGCCGATAAGATTTCTGATGAAGAAATTGAGAGCCTGTCAGCCAATATAGCCAAGAGAATCCAGGATGAACTTACTTATCCGGGCCAGGTGAAGATTACAGTGATCCGTGAGACTCGTGCCGTGGCATATGCCAAATAATAAGGAGTGGAGCCTATGGATGAAATGGAAAATATAATCGAAGCCGAAACTACGCCAACTCCTGAAAGCAAGCCGCTGCCTGACTGCACGGATTGCTCCGGGTGCGACACCGGGTGTGGCACCGGAGGCTGCTCTTCGGGGGATGGCGACGAATGTGGCGGTTGCGGTGCGCATAAGGTGATGGGATGGCGGCGGGAGCCGCGTGGAAAGCTCTATGCCACTAATTGGCTTGGAGACATATCTACGTCGGCAGATTTCCCAGCTGTACAAGTCCAGTTTAAAAATACCCGTGCCGGTTTTTATGTCAATCCTTCGAAGCTTAGTCTTGAGATTGGCGACCTTGTTGCAGTCGAAGCTGCCAATGGTCATGACATAGGGCAGGTGACGATGGTAGGACCTCTTGTCAGAATGCAGATGGTGAAGGCAAAACTTGATCCTGATAATCTCGAAGAGCTTAAAAAGATCTTCAGAAAAGCAAGGCCTTCTGATTTAGAGCGTTTCAATGAGGCAAGAAGTAAGGAGCACAGCACTATGATCAAGTCGCGTGCCATAGCGGAGGAACTTGGTCTGAATATGAAGATCGGAGATGTAGAATATCAAGGAGACGGCAGCAAAGCCATCTTCTACTACATAGCCGACGAGCGTGTAGACTTCAGGAAACTGATCCGCATCCTTGCCGATGAATTCAAGGTTAGGATAGAGATGAAGCAGATTGGCGCAAGGCAAGAGACCGGACGAATCGGAGGTATCGGACCCTGCGGACGCCCACTTTGCTGCTCAAGTTGGATGACGCATTTCGTAAGTGTAGGCACAGGGGCTGCCAGGATGCAGGATCTTTCGATGAATCCCCAGAAACTCGCAGGGCAGTGCGCCAAGTTGAAATGCTGCCTTAATTTCGAGATAGATGCTTATGCCGAAGCAGTCAAGCAACTTCCTTCTAAAGAAATAGTGCTTCAAACAAAGGATTCAGATTTCTTCCTTTTCAAGACAGACATACTGACACGAACATTGACGTATAGCACTGACAAGAGGATGGGGGCTAATCTGACTGTCATCCCCGCTTCAAGAGCCTTTGAGATCATTGCACTCAACAAGCAGGGTATCAAACCCGATAAACTGGCAATAGAAGCAGACGAGGAGGATGTAAAGAGGGAATATATTGACCTTACTGATCAGGATGCCCTCACTCGCTTCGATAAGGCTAAGAAAAAGAAGGCTAAACATAAGCAAGCAAATCAGGGAGCAGCTCAACCTCAGAAGAATCCGGACAAGAAGGAACAACCGGAACAGCAGAAAGAAGAAGAGACTCCCGACAATGCAGTGCGCAAATCAGGCCACCAACGCCGTCATAAACGAAAGCAGAACAACAAAGACCAAAAGACAAGCAATTTGCATACAAATGACTCCCATGATTCTTAAGGAGAAACTGACTAATCCGATATTCAATGTCATCGGCGTTACTGCCGATGATATGGGACTGGAGGTGTATGTAGTCGGAGGATTTGTCAGAGACATATTCCTTGGGCGGCATTCTGCCGATCTCGATTTCGTGACCGTAGGAAGTGGAATTGATCTTGCCAGAGGAGTGGCAAAACGTCTCGGCAAGAAAGGTAGGCTTACAGTGTATGCCAATTATGGCACAGCGCAAATTCGCCATAAGGATCTTGAACTGGAGTTTGTAGGAGCCAGAAGGGAAAGTTATTCGCGAGACTCTCGCAATCCTATTGTGGAAGACGGGACTCTTGATGACGACCAAAAACGACGAGACTTTTCGATCAATGCCATGGCAATTTGCCTAAACAAAGACAGATTTGGGGAGCTCGTTGACCCATTCAATGGTCTTTCAGATCTTGACAAGAAGATAATTCGGACTTCGTTGGATCCTGACGTGACTTTCAGTGATGATCCGCTTAGGATGATGAGAGCCATTCGCTTTGCCACACAACTTGAGTTTGACATACTTCCTGAAACTTTCGCCGGCATCAAGCGCAATGCTGATAGAATAGACATTATTTCGAAAGAGCGTATAAATGATGAGCTCGGAAAAATCATGCGTTCCCGAAAGCCTTCCATTGGATTCCTGCTTCTGGATGAGAGTGGTTTGCTCGAGCGGATCATGCCGGAAGTGTATGCCTTAAAGGGTGTCGAAACGGTAGGGGGACGCGCTCATAAAGACAACTTCATTCATACACTCAAGGTGGTGGATAATGTAGCTGAACGATCGGACAATGAATGGCTCAGATGGGCGGCACTCTTGCACGACATTGCAAAGCCTGTCACTAAAAAATGGGACAATACACTTGGCTGGACATTCCATAACCATAATTTCATAGGAGAGAGGATGGTGCCGAAGATATTCCAATCGATGAAGATGCCTCTCAACGAGAAGATGAAATATGTGCAAAAACTTGTGGGTCTGCATATGCGTCCGCAGCAAGTTGGAGAAGAAGGTGTGAGTGATTCGGGCGTGAGGCGCTTGCTGACAGATGCGGGAGAAGATGTGGAAGACCTTATGATACTTGCAGAATCAGATTTGACATCGCGCAATCCAATAAAAATAAAGTCGGCATTGGATGGATTCTTGGCCCTGCGAGAGAGGATGAAAGAAATAATAGCGGCAGATGACTACCGAAAATGGAAAAATCCAATCAATGGCAATGAAATCATGGAGCGTCTCGGCATTCCTCCGTCGCAAGAGATATCAAGGCTGAAGCAGATGGTGAAAGATGCTATACTGGATGGTCTGATACCAAACGATCATGATGCTGCTTGGAACTATATAGAAGAGCATAGATTTGATGAGCAGCAAAAGCCATGACATTAAAAAGTGAATTATCAAGCTAAAGATACAATAAACAGTATGGAATCTGCGTTTGAAAATAAGAGAGATTCCAACACAAAACCGAGAGTGTTATCCCTATAGATTACTGAACCTTATAAAAACTTACGAATATGTGTGGAATAGTAGGATATGTAGGAGAAAGATCTGCCTATGATATTCTGATTAAAGGCTTGCACCGCTTGGAATACAGAGGATATGACAGTGCGGGAGTCGCGCTTGTGAGCCCATCTGGAAAACTCAATGTGTATAAGTCGCGAGGGAAGGTATCCAACCTCGAAGATTACTGTAGAGATAAGGATACAGCAGGCGGCACAGGCATAGCCCATACACGCTGGGCTACTCATGGCGAGCCTTCTGACCGCAATGCACATCCTCATTTCAGTGAAGATGAAGAGATCGCTCTGGTGCACAATGGCACTATCGAGAATTATAAAGTGCTCAAAGATGCTCTTATCCAGAATGGTTGTAAATTTCAGTCAGAAACCGACACTGAGGTGCTTGTGCAGCTTATCGAGTATATAAGGACACATAATGACTGCACTCTTCTTGAGGCAGTCAAGGAAGCTCTTAGGCAAGTGGTAGGTGCTTATGCCATTGCCGTCATAGAAAAAAACAAACCCGATACCATCATTGCCGCCCGCAAAAGTTCCCCGCTCGTCATAGGAATCGGAGAAGGGGAGATGTTTTTGGCTTCTGATGCTACTCCTATTGTAGAATATACTAAAGATGTAGTCTACGTGAAGGATAATGAGATAGCGATAGTGTCGAAGAAAGAGCCGCTGAAGCTTATCAACCTCAATGATGAGGAGACAAAAGTTGATGTGAAAAAACTTGAGTTCTCCATTTCTCAGCTTGAGAAGGGAGGGTATCCTCATTTTATGCTGAAAGAAATCTTTGAGCAGCCTCTGACGCTTCGCGATTGCATACGCGGCAGAGTAGTGGATGAAGGAAAGAACATTATCGTCAGCGGAGTATTGGATAGCAAGGAAAAATTCTTGAATGCAAAGAGAATAATAATCGTAGCGTGTGGCACTTCATGGCATGCTTCGCTTATTGGAAAATATCTGATCCAAGATATGTGTCGCATTCCTGTGGAAGTGGAATATGCGAGCGAGTTCCGCTACAGCAATCCGGTGATTGATGAGAGAGATATCGTGATAGCTGTCTCCCAGAGCGGTGAGACCGCAGATACTCTTGCTGCTATCCAGATGGCACATGAGGCCGGGGCTTACGTCTATGGCATAAGTAATGTGGTGGGTAGCTCCATTCCGCGCAATACGGATTCCGGCACATATATACATGTAGGTCCGGAGATCGGCGTGGCGTCAACAAAGGCATTTACGGGACAAGTGATGGTGCTTACACTAATTGCCATGGCAATTGCCGGGCTAAAAGGCACTATGGCGCAAGAAGAACTTGACAAGATAGGAGAGGAGATACTTAAGATTCCGGATTACGTAAAACAGACTCTTGAGTTGAACGATCAGATAGAACGACTGTCTCTGATTTTCACTTATGCCCACAATTTCCTTTATCTGGGACGCGGATATAGCTATCCTGTGGCTCTTGAGGGGGCCTTGAAATTGAAGGAAATATCCTATATCCATGCAGAAGGGTATCCGGCTGCTGAGATGAAGCATGGCCCAATTGCTCTTATTGATGCCGAAATGCCTACAGTGATCATTGCCCCTAATGACCATCTGTATGAAAAGATCGTCAATAATGTGCAGCAAGTAAAGGCGCGACATGGAAGTGTCATAGCAATCGTCACAGAAGGTGATAAGGAGATAAAGAATATCGCGGATTATGTCATAGAAGTGCCAGATGTTCCGGAATGCCTTACTCCGATCATCACCAGTGTCCCCTTGCAACTTCTTTCATATTATATTGCGATAAATAAGGGTAAAGATGTGGATATGCCCCGAAATCTTGCAAAATCGGTGACAGTGGAATAAAAAACGCATTCCTTTGAATGAAAATGAAATAAGCAACAATCATAAAAATTCAAATGCGTGCGAGCAAAAAAAAATTGATGTTCGCACGCGTTTTTTTTGATGAAAAATTTGGTTGGTAAGAAAAAAAGTTATAACTTTGCACTCGGTTTCGGGAATGAATGAGAAATTCAGACTTGAAAACGCTAAAACAAGCAAAATGCCTCTTTAGCTCAGTTGGCCAGAGCACGTGATTTGTAATCTCGGGGTCGTTGGTTCGAATCCGACAAGAGGCTCAAGAACAATGAAATTTTGGGCGAATACCAGAGTGGCCAAATGGGGCAGACTGTAAATCTGCTGGTTAAT
>CAZGGB010000073.1:0-15563 GCA_964525115.1 uncultured Sangeribacter sp.
TCGATGAGCATTACATTGATCGTGTTGAACCCGGTTTGCAAGGGAAGGCAAGCCGACAAGGAAAGGAGTTCGATGTAGTGGTTGCAAAGGTATATCCTGAGGTTGTAAACGGGACATTTAAAGCCGATCTTTCCATTACTGGAGTCTCACCTGAAAAACCAAGAGTGGGGCAGACCTATCCTGTCGACATTCTTCTGGGAAGTCCTTCGAAAGCCATAATGATAGATAAGGGTACATTTTTCCAAAGTTCAGGAGGAAAATATGTTTATGTAATAGATACCGATGGCAAGACTGCACGGAAGCGAGAGATCACTCTTGGCAGACGCAATCCAAAATACTATGAAGTTATTGAAGGTCTTTCTCCTGGAGAGAAAGTGATTATCAGCTCCTACACTGACTTTGGAGAAGCCGACCAGATAAAGATAAAAAATTAAAGATAAAATAAATAAAGATTAATCATGATTAAACATGATGAAACAAGATAAATCATGTATTATCTCAAAAACAACAGTATTATGAATATTCAAATTGAAAAATTAGAAAAAGTATTTCGCTCTGATACAGTTCAGACCATAGCCCTCAATAATGTCTCACTTTCAATCGAAGACGGTGAGTTTGTAGCTATAATGGGTCCATCAGGCTGTGGTAAATCCACTCTTCTCAATATATTAGGCTTGCTTGATAATCCGACATTTGGCAGTTATAAACTCGACGGCAAGGAAGTGGCAAACCTTAAAGAGAGTGGTCGCACCGAATATCGCAAAGGTAGAATCGGATTCATATTTCAGTCGTTCAATCTTATTGATACGATGACTGTACGTGAAAATGTTATGCTCCCCCTCAACAATCTTCCCTTGACACGAGAAGAGAAAAATAAGCGAGTGGATGAAGCACTGAATAGGATGGGTATAGCTCATAGAGCAAAGCATTATCCATCCCAATTATCGGGAGGTCAGCAGCAACGTGCTGCCATTGCTCGCGCTATAGTAGGACGTCCCGGACTTATACTTGCCGATGAGCCTACCGGTAATCTTGATTCTAAGAATGGAGCCGAGGTAATGCAACTTCTTTCTGAACTCCATAAGGAAGGGGCGACAATTGTGATGGTGACTCACTCCCATAGAGATGCCACAGTTGCTGACCGGGTGATAAATCTTTATGATGGTCAGATAGTAGATAATCTTCAAATGATTTGACGCCATGTTTAAGTTTTTTACGTCCGACCTTCGTCGGAACTTAATAAAAATCCTCTGTCTCTCCATAGGTCTTGCTGTCGGTTTTCTCCTTGTGGCTAAGATCTACTTCGAGCAAAGCTATGACTCCTTTTTCCCAAATATCGAAAGAATCTACCGTATCACTGAGAGTGTAGAGCAAAATGGGGAATATAAGGAATATCCACAGACTCCGGGTGGAATAGCTCCGGAAATGCAACGAAATATTTCGCAAATTGAAGTTGCCACAAGGATGACTACGTTGACTGAGGATGCGAAGGTAAAGCTTGATGATGGGCGAAAATTCGAAGTTCCATACGTAATATTGGCGGATACTTGCCTTTTCGATGTTTTGCAAACTGACATTTTGGTGGGGAATCCTCATGAGGTGCTTGCCGTAGAAAAAAATGTGATGATTCCTCGTTCTCTTGCAGAAAAGATAGGAGGCGACGTGATAGGACTTCAAATTTCGGTTGTGGAATGGGGAGATTCTGAAAAAGCCACAATCGGGGGAGTATACGAGGATTATCCTCTCAACTCTTCTATTGAGAATGCAGTTTATCTGAGTATGCCTACCATAGGAAAAATCATTCATGATGGATCTGAAAATCTCATTGGTAATGACCGTTATAGAAGCTATGCATTGTTGAGAGAGGGTTTCGATCCATTGGAAGTCAGCGGTATGATGGTGGAGCATTTGAAAACTAAGATAGAAGAAGAAGCCTTCACGATCTATGATTTCAGAGTTTGGCTCCGCCCCTTGGATGGACTATACAGTTCGCTGGAAGGAGTAAGAAATATGTCATGGATGCTTAGTCTTTTGGCGGTGATTATGCTCTTGTGTGCCGGTCTAAACTATTTGCTGATAGTCATCGGTCAGTTGTCTGTCCGTGGCAAGGAAATGGCTATAAGAAAGTGTTATGGTACTGATAAGAAGACTATTTTCAAAATAATGATGGGGGAGAGTCTTTTCTTTCTTGTCATCTCGATGGGGCTCGCTATTCTGATTGCATTTTCTTTTTCCGACCTTAGCAAGGAATTGCTTGGATATTCACCTAAGCAACTGTTTTCAACCAGCAAGGTGTGGATAGTTGAAGGACTTGTTTGTGTCGTATTGTTGATTTTCACTGGAGTTATTCCGGCAATTATCTACAGTAGAACTCCTGTCTCACAGGCATTCCGACCGGCTAACCATGGCAGGAAGATATGGAAATTAGTACTTTTGGCTGTCCAATTTTTAGCTACAGGAACTATTGTATGCTTGCTTGTGCTTGTCTGGCGTCAGTATGAGATGGTTGGAAAAATAAGAATGGGACTCGATTATGAAAACATAGCTATGTTCTATCGTTATCCAATGTCGTATGAGAAGACATCCACAGTGATGAAGGAATTAGAAAAGCTTCCATTCGTTGAGAACGTTGCCACAGGAGATAATGACCCGACGAATGTATGGAATGGCAATAATTTATGGACAGAGGGTTATGAGGATGATAATGTAAACATTTGCGATCAAGAGTATGTCAACCCTACTCTCTTTGATGTGCTTGGAATAAAATTCGTGCAAGGACGCAATTTTAATCTGAATGCCGACTCTACTATAAATGAAATTATTGTCGACGAGCGGATGGTGGAAGTTTTGCAGAAGTATTTTCATGAGACCGACAACGACATCATAGGTAAGAACTTATACATTACAGGTCATATGAAGGATGGGCAGCCGATGCAAGTGTTTACGATTGTAGGAGTCGTGGGAAATATTCGAAGAGGTAGTTTTGAAAGTGGAAATTCTGACTCTCGTGCCGAAGTGTTTTTCCCGACCCGAAATGTTAGGGGTAATGTTTTCATCCGTTTTACTGATTTGACTACGGAGAACCTCGCCGCTGCTCAAAAAGTATTGGATTCCATTAATGATGGAGAAGAGATTAATATTTATCCCTATAAGATGAGCATTGAAGCAAAGAGAAGCAGCATCAAGATGTTCGGTATGGCTGTAATGGTTGTTGGCATTGCTATCATCTTGATTGCACTTATCGGTCTGATCGGTTACGTAGCCGATGAGGTCAATCGAAGGGCCAAAGAAATCGCAATCCGAAAAGTCAATGGCACTTCGGCAAAAAAGATTGTTAGACTTTTCTGTATCGATGTAATGAAAGTGGCACTTCCGTCTCTTCTATTGGGAGGAGCGGCATCAATGATCATCGGGCAACGGTGGCTTTCGCAATTCACGGACAGAGTATCACTTTCTCCGATAAGCATGATTGTCTGTTTGCTCATCCTCCTTCTCCTCATAATGGCAGTGGTCATCATCAATACTCTTAGAGTTGCTCGTTCAAATCCAATAGATCACCTACGATCCGAATAAACTTTATTGGATTGTCGGACATGTCAGACGTGTCAGACCAGTCTGACATGTCCGACAATCCAGACGATATTAGTAGGCAACTTGATTTTTATGTTATAAAGCATATTTTTGATAAAAATGCAAAAAAAATAAGGTCTCCTTTGTCAAAATGTAGGTCGAATTATATGTTATGCAACATATTTGTGACATTTTGTCAAAAATAATTTGGAAGGTAAGATTTTTTGCCTTATCTTTGTACTCAGAATCTAAACAATCTTTTTACCTTAAGATTTTTTACCTGTAGAAACTCATAAATTGGGTCCGGCCGTGAAGGTTAGACCCTTTTTGCTTTTTCTTCCTTTGGTATCACCCACAATTCTCAATTTTCTCCGAACAAGCTTCGCAATTCTCAATTAATTTTTGTAATTTTGCAATGAAAATAACAACTAAGTAAATAATTAAAATTTTTGCATACTTTCATTAATGCATTTTCGACTGCATGTCTGCGACAAAGAAACTTCCTTTGCTTAATCGTAGCTAATTATGAATTATGCATTATGAATTATGCATTAGTACTAAATATGCTCAATGATAGTTTTGACAGAGATCATCTCTGGCATCCATATACTTCAACACATGACCCTCTCCCCACTTATAAGGTAGATCGCGCCGACGGAGCGATTATAACTCTTGAAGATGGTCGAGAATTGATCGACGGTATGTCTTCATGGTGGTGTGTAATTCATGGCTATAATCATCCTATTTTGAACAAGGCAATCGAAAATCAGATTGGAAAGATGAGCCATGTTATGTTTGGCGGTCTGACTCACGAGCCTGCTATTGAACTCGGAAAACTTCTTCTTGATATTCTTCCGCCATCAATGAATCGAATTTTTTATGCTGATTCGGGATCTGTTGCTACTGAGGTGGCGATGAAAATGGCAGTGCAAGCTCAGAATGATCCGAAGCGTACCAATTTCGCTACTATAAAGAGTGGATATCATGGCGACACTTGGAATGCAATGTCAGTTTGCGACCCGGTGACAGGTATGCATGGCGCATTCGGACCAGCACTTCCTGTGCGTTTCTTCGCCGATGCCCCACAATGTGGATTTCATGACGAATGGGATCAGAAGGATTTTGAATCAATGCGCTGTCTATTGGATGAGCATGGTGAGACAATTGCTGCAGTTATACTTGAACCCATCGTTCAAGGTGCCGGAGGAATGCGATTTTATCATCCACAATATCTTCGTGAACTTCGCAAAGAATGTGACGAAAGAGGAATCCTTTTGATCTTAGATGAAATAGCAACGGGATTCGGACGCACTGGAAAACTGTTCGCTTGGGAGCACGCTGGAGTGGAGCCAGATATTATGCTTATTGGTAAAGCGCTTACAGGTGGATACATGACCTTCTCCGCCGTAGCAACATCCGAAAAAGTGGCAGAAATGATATCCTCGAGTGAGGCCGGATGCATCATGCATGGTCCAACATTCATGGGAAATCCTCTGGCTTGTTCTGTAGCACTTGCCAGCATACGTCTTCTTCTTGCAAGTCCATGGCAAAAAAGGATCAAGGAAATCGAGAATGTTCTAAAAGAAGAACTTGCCCCTGCAGCTGAGCTTCCTTACGTGAAGGAAGTCAGGGTCCTCGGAGGAATAGGGGTAATTGAACTTCACGAATATATCACATGGTTGGGTGAATTTCAAAAGATGTGTGTAGAAGAAGGCGTGTGGATTCGCCCATTTGCACACAACGCCTATCTGATGCCCCCTTATCTTGCAGTATCCGACGATCAAGTTCGCACTCTCGCCCGTAAACTAATTAAAATCCTGAAGCATATCCACAACTAAACTCATTAATTCAATGTTTTAACATTGAACAATTATTTGAATCCATTAAAATTAATTGTGCATTCAGCATTATGCATTATGAATTAAACTAAAATATGGAAAATACAGAAGAAAAAAACAGCATAGAAGAAAAAACAGCTGAAGAATTGCGCATAACAGAGAAGGCCATTGAGATGCTTCGTACGGTCTTCGATCCGGAAATTCCGGTAAATGTCTACGATCTCGGTCTTATCTATAAGATTGACTATGAAGTCGACGCCAAGACTCTTCATGTGGATATGACTCTTACAGCCCCAAGCTGTCCAGCTGCCGACTTCATACTCGAGGATGTCCGTCAGAAACTCGTAAGCATTAAGGGCCCTGAAAAGGTTGATCTCCGCTTGGTGTTTGATCCTGTATGGGATCAGTCAATGATGTCGGAAGAGGCTAAACTTGAACTCGGTTTTCTGTGAAGACATATTTCTTGAGCGACTTGCACCTCGGTGCCCCTTATTTCCCTGACTCGCGAGAGTCGGAGAAAAGAGTCGTGTCTTTTCTTGACTCTATAAAGCATGATGCTGAAGCCATCTATTTGCTCGGCGATATTCTTGATTATTGGTATGAATATCGCTATGTAGTGCCGCGTGGTTTTGTGCGCTTTTTCGGAAAACTTGCCGAGCTCTCCGATTCAGGAATCAAGATAACTTGGCTCATAGGCAACCATGACATTTGGATTTTCGATTATATACCCAATGAACTTGGAATCCGAGTAATTGATGGTTCACTCGTAGAAGAGATTTACGGAAAGAAAATTTATATGGCTCATGGCGATGGAGTAGGGGAGCATCCATGGAGTTTCCGGTTCATTCGCTCCATGTTCCGCTCAAAGGTGTGTCAATTTTTCTATTCTGCTATTCATCCACGTTGGACAGTACCATTCGCTTATAGCTGGAGCCATCATAGTCGAGAGACTGGTCGCGAAGCAGGACAGGAGTGGCATCCGCTTCTTGATAAGCTTGAATCGTTCTCCCGCTCTTATCTTGAAGATCATCCCGATATAACTCATTTCATATATGGTCATCTTCACATATTGAAGCAACTGCAGATCAGCGACACCTGCGACTTGACCGTACTTGGCGAATGGATCAAGACCTTTTCCTACGCAATCCTTGAGAGTGATGGCTCTCTCTCACTCCACACTTATAGGAATAGCTAATATTTAGGAACTCGATTTTCTCCACATTGTCAGACAATGTAGAAAGCGCACTCCGTGCGCGTCCTTAAGTCTCTGTTGGAATCTTATTCGTGCATTCTAAATCATCAAAATCTTTTATTTCATTGAGCACCTTGATAAGCACCTCTCTCTTTAAATTTGCTGAAAGAGACAGTCGAAGCCTCTCTGTTCCAGCCGCTACTGTAGGCCTGCGAATCGGAAGCGCATCAATCCCAGATTCTCTTAATTTAGATGCCATTTCAATTGCACGAGAAGCACTTCCCGCATATACTGGAATAATCTGACTTTGGCTCTGACACTCAATCCCCGTAATAGCCTCGAGCTCTTTTCTAAACCATTCCGATAATTCTCTTAAACGCATACGTTCTTCCTTCATGCAGATAAGTTTCTCTATCATCAGCATATCCCAAGCAGCAACCGATGGAGGAAGGGCAGTTGAAAATATAAAACTCCTCGCGCAATTGATAAAGTAGGAATGTAGAGACTCAGAAGTTGCGATAAAAGCTCCATAACCGGCAGCAGCCTTACCGAGTGTCACTATAATAATATCGATATCCGACATGACTCCAAGTTCCTCAGCCAAACCAAGTCCTTTTTCTCCAAATACTCCAAAAGCATGAGCTTCGTCTACATAAAGAAGAATATTAGTATATTCTTTCTTGATCTTGACAAGTTCTTCAAGAGGAGCCAAATCCCCATCCATGCTATATACTGATTCGACTGCAATAATCACACACTCATATAGTGAAGCTTTCTTGTCCAGTATTTTTCGGAGCATAGACATGTCGTTGTGTACGAAACGCGCAGTGTCGCCATGTCCCAATCGAATACCATCAATCATCGAAGCATGAATAAGTTTATCGCTTATTATAAGTGTACCTGCGACTGAAAGAGCAGATAGAGCTCCAGTGTTGGCATGATAACCCGAATTAAGAAGAAGTGTTTTCTTACCATACAGCCCGTCGAGCATTTTCTCAAGCGAATTGTGATCGTATTGATGCCTTTGTAGAAGCCGGGATGCGGATGCCGACATAGGAGGATTGCCAAAACGATCAATATATTCATTTATGTATTCAGAGTGATGGGCTCCGAGCGACATATAGTCGTTGCTGATAAGGTCAAGTCCATCCAAACTTTCCGGGATACGTCTCAGGCGTTGTTCTTCTTCAAGCGACTTGAGTGTCTCGTCGTAGACCATAATTAGTTGCCCTTTTTTGTATTGTCAGCTATATCTTTTTCTCTTTCAGTGCGGAGTTTCTCACGTTTCTTTAAAAAGAAGACAAGTGCTACAAGAACCGCAGACTCTGCACCAATTGTAGCCCAAAACCGCATAGTTTCACCCGAGCGGAGAAGATCAAGACCAAAATAAATTGTCATGAAAATAAAGTATACCCCTAATAGGGAGGGAAGCCATATATATTTATATTTTCTCATATTCTACTTTCTTCTTCCTCTTTGATGTCAATTCTATAAGCTGACTCTTCAGGATTGAAAAAACCTGCATTTAGATGCCTGTATATTTTCACACATGCAAGAGCATCCAGGGCCGCATAATTTTGTTGTGCTTCGGCAAGCTGTTCAGCTTCCCAATTGGAAAGTCGCTGCGACTTGGAGATGCGCTTTCCGAAAAGAATGCCAAAAAGTTTTGAAAGACTCTTGTCTGTTATATTCCAATTTGTTACGTATTGCTGAAGCTCAATAAACCCTTCTGGCTCAAAATCAAATTTCTTATGGAGATTTCTGAAGTCGTCATGAATTGATAGGCCAACCTTAAGTATTTCTTTGTCTTCAAGAAGTTGTTTGAGTGATTCCGGCATCCCTATTTTGTTCAGACGAAAAAGGAAGCATTCCGAATCTGATGATAACTGCAGAAGTGCCACATGATAGATTTGACCTTTCTTAAATGAAGGACGGGTTTCTGTATCAAACCCAATCAGGTCTGACTCGCGGAGACGCGACACCGCAATCTCAGCCGATTCCGGGTCATCGACAACTGTTATCGTCCCCTGGAATTGGGCGGCAGGTAATGCTGCAAGCTGTTGCTTGGATATTGATACTTCCATGTTGGATATTCTCTAATGACGTTGGTTGTAAGTGTTTATGTAGCTGGTGGAGCCATCCGTCAAAGAGACCGTAGTCGCGGATTAAGGAGATTTAGGGGCTGTCAGCTTTCAAAATCTATGCAAAGTTACTATTTTTTTTTGACTTCTTCAAGAATTTTATTAACTTTGCATCTGATTTGGCATAGTTTTGACTCATTTTTCATTGTGTCTGTTGCCTTGCCAACTACCATAATCTAATCATAACTCAAACCAGTACAATTATGAAGACATTCCACAAAGCTCTTTTAGTAGCTCTCGTTGCTATCTTCTCTTTCGGATATGCTTCGGCAGATTTCCGTTTTGGCTTAAAAGCTGGACTCAACTTCAGCAAATTAGACTATAAGATTCAAAACTGGCAGGAGGCTGCCAATCAACTTAAAGACCCAAGCAACCAAACCGGTTGGATGGCTGGCGTGATGGCAGAGTTTACTATTCCTATTGTCAATATCGGTGCAGATGCGTCAATACTTTATGCTCACCAGAACGTCAGTGCCAATGAAGAGAAATATTACGATAACAAAAACTTCATAGATGTTCCTATCAATTTGAAATGGAAAATTGGACTTCCTGTAGTAGGTAAAATTATTTCTCCTATTATATATACCGGTCCAGACTTCCTTTTTGCCCTTAATAAGCAGATTCTTGAGGATGTCAAGACTAAGACGTGTGAAGTAGGGTGGAATGTTGGTATTGGTGTAGAGCTTTTGCGCCATCTTCAGATTGAAGCCGGATATTGTTTTGGTCTTAACAATGTTATGAAATATACTAATGCAGTCACCGGTGAACTTGTTAATCAGCAAGATCTTAAGGCTAAGAAAAACTATTGGACTGTTTCTGCCGCATATCTTTTCTAAATATGAAAAAACTTGTATTGGCCCTGATGGCCATAGTTATTAGCCTTGGAGCTAATGCAGAACTCCGTTGGGGCCCTACTGCAAGCGTAAATTTCAATACTTTTCACTGGAAGGAGCCATTGCTTGATACTCATCTTCGCACTGGTTTTGATGCTGGAATTATGACTGAGGTCATGATTCCCGGTATAGGTTTCGGTGTCGATGCCGGCCTTACCTACGGCATGAGAAGTGCTCGAGTAAATTTCGGACAATGGGAAATTTGGAATTGCGATGGTTTTGGTAATGACAATGTCGTCTTGCATACTGTCAACATTCCTCTTCATCTCAGGTTTAAATATACTCGTCTTGAAGGCATAGAAGAGACTATAGCTCCTCTAGTCTTTGCGGGTCCGGTTTTCGCATTTAATGTGGCTGGCAATTGCAAGGCTTTAGAGCAACCTGTTGGTACTGTTTCTCTCGATTTCGGACTCGGATGTGAGCTTTTCCAGAAATTTCAAGTCTCTGTCGGTTATCTTTGGGGTCTAAGTTACGCAACAAGAACCGTAAAACTGGAAAATCTTTCAGCTCGCGCCGATGGCTTCCGCGTGAATTTTGCATACTTCTTCTAATTTTTATGAAGATTGAATTTATTAAGCGAGGCGCGGCGACGCGCCTCATACTTTTATTTGCCGGGTGGTCTACGGATGCCCGGTATTATAATGATTGTGTAGTTGATGGTTGGGATACGGCTGTGGTAAGCGACTATCGCGATATGTCTATGCCTCAAATTCCTTCACAGTATTCTACAATCTATATTTTTGCCTATTCTCTTGGAGTGTGGGCTGCTGCGCAATGCGGCATAAATGCTACCGCCAAGATAGCTATCTGCGGTTCTGAAATGCCGGTATCAGACCAATATGGTATTCCTGAAGCTGTATATTATGCTACAGCGGAAGGTCTTACCGTAGATTCTCTTAAAAAGTTTCATCGCCGTATGGGTGGCGACAGGGATTCAATAAATCGTATCCAGCCATTGTTGCCTGTCTCTCCAGATGTTGAAGCTCTTAAAGATGAATTATATGCTATTGCGGCAGCACAAGGAAAAGTATTTTCTGAAAGCAGATGGGATAGGGCGTATATAGCTGAGCAAGACAGGATATTTCCATGCGGTAATCTTGAGGCATTTTGGAATCAACGTCCTGAAGTTGTCATGGTAAAGAAAAGTGGATCGCACGCTATTGACATTTCTCAAATCATCAAAGAAGTGATCCCAGATCATTCGGCAATCGGGGAAGCCTTTTCTTCTGCATATCAAACCTACAATGCCCATGCAGTTGTGCAGAAAGAGATATGTTGCCGTATGGGAGAGATTATATTTGTCAGTCTTTCAGAAAGATCTTCCAAGATTGACTCATTGCTCGAAATCGGAGTAGGGCAGGGGCTGCTCACTAATGTCTGGCAAAAGCTTATACATCCTTCAAAAGCCACGTATATAGATCTCGTGGCAACGCCTAAATTCGGTTTCTCGCCTTCAGAAGAATACCTGGTGGCAGATGCTGAGGAATGGCTTAAAAACTCATCTGAGAAATATGACGTGATTCTCAGTGCCTCAACAATCCAATGGTTTGCTGATCCAATAGGTTTTATTCAGACAATAAAGAATCATCTGAATCCCGATGGCTTTGCAGTAATCTCTACTTTTACCAAAGGAAATCTCCACGAACTTGATGCTATTCGTCCGTGTCCCCTAATCTATCATAAAGCAGAAGAATATAAGAAGATTCCAAATGTCATAGTGGAAGAGTGGGCACAACCCCTTTCTTTTTCGTCTATAAGAGAAATGCTCATGCATATCCGCCATACAGGCGTGGCTGTCCGACATCAATCCTCCTCAGCACCTCTTTCCATCTTCCCTACAAAATTAACCTACCAACCACTTATCCTTTTCCTGAAAGCAACCTAAATAAGCAGGGCAACAGCCGACAATCGGAATCTGAGGCATCTTCGATTAGAATCTGGTTTATGCTCGTATTTAAATTTATCCAGGAACTCCAGTAGCTCGGGTGAAGTATATCTTGGAATGTCTTCTTTCAGGAATCTTGCTATGTTTACTCATTAATAATTGCGGCCGCTCTTTAGAGGGAACGCAATTGAAAATAATACTATTCTCCATATGTCTTTGCAAGGAATTCCTCAATTTCTTTTGTGGGAATATCGGTGCCAATGATGGTGCCATCCGCATCGACAAGGATAATTTTCCCGCCTCCGTTACCGGCATTATTGATTCTCCATACTTTATCCTTATCACCAAGATCGACAAAGCTTTCCCATGGATAGCCATCTTTCGCTAAAGCCTTATTCATATCTTTACAGTCATCTTGCTCACGTGCAATGGCAACCACCTTGAATCCTTTGTATTTATACTTTTCGTATAAAGGAATCAACTCAATTGAATGCTTGCGGCATGGACTGCACCATGAAGCCCAGAGGTCGATTACAGCAACATTCCCTTTTATCAGAGACGAAATCTGTTCGGTAGATTCATCCTCTCTCGTCACTTTATAATCCGGATATTTGTTTCCAGTTTTCACCTTCCTTGCTTCAATCATCTCGGCAATCTCTTGCGTATAAGGATGATCCTTCATATTGTCTTTATACAGAGTCTCAAATAATTCGATATAATCCGGTATATTCTCCCATGAATCATTATTATATAGAATCGCTGATTTAATATAATGAAGACCTACAAGTGTAGGAGTGTCTGATATCATCACTCTTTTTAAGGAATCCTGACTCATAAATATTTTATGAGATTGCTTTTGAAGATCCAAATATTCCTTGCTATACATTTTTTCTTTAGGACCTTTTCTATATTGGAAGAATAAATCTTTTAATTTAGCTTTGTCCTCAGCTGATTCAGCACTCTTTATTTTCTTTAAGAGGTTTTGAACTTCCATGGTATAAGCTTTTCCATCATCATATAATACTGAGATTTTATCATCTAAAGCGTTAAGTTGTTTGCTAAATTTATTGTCTAAAGTTTCATTTATATTAAGGTAAAGAATATTGTCCCTTAAATCAGACATAAAAGGGTCAATTTTATCTATGTCGTTGTCACAGCTTGTAAATTCAACATATCCATCACCAGTGAAGAAACTTCTGGTTTTCCACATCATTTCTCGAAGTTCATCATCAAAAAACAAATCATACGCTCGTGGCATATCATCCTTAAGAGTATATGAGAAATGCCCATTAATGATTGGTATTGAAATATAAGGAGACATACGAAAATCTTTTCCTGATTCAAGAAGGATTGCATACTTTGAGTCGGGACGGTCTATAATGGTGCCCGATATGTTACAGATTATCGAATCGGACATGTGTTCTGCCGCTTGTACAGCCATTGACAAGCACACACATGCTAAAACTAACATTAATTTTTTCATTTTTTTCTAAGAATTAATTGTTTATTTATATGTTGTTTGTTCTTTATGGTAATAAAGGTAAGCCATCTATTTCAAATCATACAAACAGAATGCTTTTTATGGTTTCAGAACTATGCCTTCGATTGCCCAACCATCATTGGAAGAATTTTCATGGAAATCAATAGAATTTACGGTATCAGGAATTGGCTCAAATGTGATTGAAAAGGAGCCGTTTCCATCACTGTATGCAAATAGGTGTTCGCCCAAAACAATTCCATTGCTGCCGATTACGGAGTATTTTGTGCCGGTCGAATCCAAGAGATGTGCCTCTGGAGAAATACTTATCCAATTATTAGGGAGATATACGAAAGAGAAAAAGACTTTTGTACCTTCATCGCTTATCTCAATTCGGTCTATGTCGAGCACTCTGTCTGTCTTGTTTGATTCATATTGAGGGAATAATACACGTTTTAGCCCATCTGATTCTGCAAATTCAGTTGAGCCTTTGGGTCTTAAATAGAAGCTTACTCTCCGTTGCAGTGAGCCTGGAGAAAATCCTAACCATATGTCCTTGATTGTGCCATCGGGAGCAACGACCAAGAAAGTAGGATATACATGTGTTCCTAATCTTCTGAAAATGCCGTAGTTCCTCTTTCCTTCATTCCAGTTGTTGCCTTTCAAATGAAGTTTTTCTGATGATTCACGCCATGCGTTCTCTGAATCAATCGAAAGACTGATAAATTCAAGTATATCTTGATATTTCTCCTTTAGCGCATGAAGTTCGGGAATCGCCTGTATGCAAGGGGCGCATCCTGAATTCCAAAAATCTACCAGACACCATTTCCCTTGAAACTCTGTAAACTTATGTACATTCCCATCAAGATCAAAGAATTTAGTATCAGGAAATTTGTCGCCAATCCCTATCGGGGAGTCTGAATAAAGATAACCATATATTGCTTTTCCTATCTCTGAGTTTTTTATTGAGTCATCAAGGGTAGTGTACATTGACTTCAGGTCTTGAGTGTCGATTTTTAAACGGTCTGACACCAGAGCTAAATCCTTGGCTTTCTCAAGCCAAACCTTACCTACCGGACGAGTCTTGAGAAATTCAAGATCGCTAAGCTTTATCAATCGGGTTATGGAATCTATCGCCTGTAAAGCAACCTTATTTTCCGTCTTAGCGTATTCTATTTCTGCCTTCTGACGTTCAGTCCAAAGATCCTTGCTGTGGTTTATGAAGAGTTCGTACTCAGCCTGTTCGGGTACATTGCTATTCACTGGCCAAGTGTACGAATAGTTGTCTACTGCGTCTATATCCACTTTAGCACCTGGGGTTAAGTAGAGTTTGTGGATCATAGATGGAAAGGCATGATAATCAAATATGAGCGAGTATATTGACAATCCTTCTCTGACAGGAATCTCAAATCTGAATTGACCGTTAGCGATAGTATCCGTAGCAACATAATCACCATGTCCGTCTTCCCATTTGACCAATCTTACTACATACTCATCCGGTAATGACGGACCATGTCCTGTAATCACTGCAATGTTTTTAACTGCATCTGGTTCTTTCTCTGGAGCAGGGAGCCATGCTTTTGCATCATGAGACGTTGATGTTAAGTAGACGACCACTGCAATGGCTACAAGAATTCTTGATAATTTCATGATTATAGTTATTAATATTATTGATACCTGACTAAATTATCATCTCATTTAGGGAATACACGAAGTGTTCACCGCTGTATATATTCAGCGGATTACCGTATTTCTCATCTACCTCTTTACAAAACGAGAAATAAATATAATTTTCAAACGAATTTAATTTAACCATACTGCAAAATTATAACTTTTGCATGTGAATGGTCTTAACAAATGTATAGTTAAGTTTATTTTTTGATGTTGGAAGCTGATTTTAATGCTAATTTATGCCTTATGCGGCTTAAATGATTAGGAGTAATCAATAAGAAAGATGAAAGATCTTTTAATGTTACACTCTCAATGATTTGTGGAAATTGATCGCACAATGCCAAATAACGCTGTTGTGGAGACTTGCGGTATAGGTCGAGCAATCGCATGAAGACCATACTGTAGAGCGATTTGTACTCGTCAAGCAATGACGGCGAAAGGAAATCTTTAAAGGCTTTTAGAGGAACTCGGAGAATTTCACAGTCCGCTCCTGCAATAGCAGAAGTTTCAGACGGTTCCCCTAATAAAGATGAATGAAAATCAGTGATAAACTGTCCAGGGAAAGCAAAATTTATAACAGACTCGTCTCCAGATTCATTGAGTGTAGTCACCTTGAAATATCCCGTCAAAACAAGTCCAGCATAACGTGCTACTGATCCTTGTTGGACAAACCTCTCTTCTTTCTTAAAATGACACAAAATGCCTTTCTCACGGCAAAATTCCGTCGCTGCCGTGAGGTCTAAATAATCGATATATGAATTAAACTGTGCCATTTCAAGTACAAAGTTAATAAAAATTTCTAACTTGCGAAAAATGTAGATGACCGTTTCTAAGAGCCGTGTGAATTGATATTATTTGAATAAGATTTTTAACTTTGAGTGTTAAAATGGTGTTCT
>CAZGGB010000074.1:0-15399 GCA_964525115.1 uncultured Sangeribacter sp.
CGGTATCAACCGCACCGTCGCCTGGTTCAAACAGTATTACAATCTATAAGATGACTGAATACATAATCATCGCATTCATCGCCGCCTCTTTGGCGGCAATTTCCATCTCTAAATGGCATAACCAGAGATAATCCATATTTTTTCCACAAGTTTTTTGCCATATCATCCTTTTTGTAAGGTAAGCGTTCAAGTACATATTAGCCAACATTTCCTAACTTCGCAACTATCAACAATAAGACAATGCTTCAACGAATATGGAGTTTGAAATATGGAGCAAGGATGATGTTTTGTTAAAATATTATAGTTTTTATACAAAACACTTTAATTTTACGTTATAAAGTTATAGTAGATTATATAATTTGGTATTGTTATGATCGACATCTTTATCGCTGCCAAATATGTATCTCAAAGATACAGGAAGTCTTTTGGGCATTCTCTGGATGAGATGAAGCTTCATAAATTGCTTTATTTCGCACAGAGAGAGAGCTTTGTAATGTTTGGTCATCCTATGTTTAGCAGCCAATTTGAAGCATGGAAGTATGGTCCGGTGATGCGATGTCTACGAGGTCATCTCTGGGATACAGATGAAGATCTCTTGACCGTGTATCCCGATATACTTTATTACATTCCCGCTTTTGACAAGGTGTTTGAGTTATATGCAGCTAAAAATTCATGGACTTTGAGTAGCGTTTCTCATGGCGAGTCTTGCTGGCAGAAAGCTAAAGACAGAGAAGCCGGATTCTCTCCAGTTGAAATTAAGACAGATGATATTCGTCAAGATGCCGATGCTATAAAATTGCGTAGACTTCTTTACTCCTGATTCCTGAGATGGAAATTGGTCAAAAACAAAAAGAACGTCTTGATCAGCTTCAGTGTGTCAGACTATCAAACTATCCGAATGCAATGAGGTTAGTGGATTCTTTTTGTAATCCAAAAAATGATGTATTAGTAGACTTTATAAAGGGTGATGCATTTGAAGAAGACAGTTCAGGCAAAACCGCATGTTATATAATTTTAGACAGTAACGAAGATATTTTATGCTATTTTGCATTGAAATCAGGACTTCTATATGACGAATTTCAGGAGTGGAAAGAGTATGAAAAATACAAGAAAATCAATATTGTTCTAAAAGAACGTATAGCAGTTACATACAATGAAGAAACTAAGATATTGCTTGCTGATAATGAGAGGAAGCTTAAAGAAGCGGAGGATAATCTGAAAAAAACAATCGGGAATATTGAGACTTTCCCTTTACATAAGCAGGTGGAGCGTTCTTACGCAGCAATAGAATTGAGCCATTTCTGTGTCAATGAAACATATCGAGAGTGTTGGGATAGGTATAATTTTGGAGATAAAAATAGACTTGGTATAACGTTGTTTTGGAACTTTATCGTTGATAAAGCGATACAAGTGAGTCAATTGATTGGGTGCGAATATCTATATCTTTTTGCAGCTGACTGTACTCCAGACCATTTCCTTGTAAACCATTATAAAATTTTTATGGGATTCAGGGAAGATTTAAAAGTTCTTAGTCTTCAGCCAAAATTTGATTTCAGATGTACTTTCTTGTGTAATACTATAGAAGCTTTCAAAGATGGAAGAGAAAGTTTTTTTGACCATTTTAATGATGTTGATTTTGCAGAGTAATTTTATAAAATCAATCGTTATACTCCACACACATCTTAACTTACATTTTTGTATTTCGCACATTTAACCAATTGCCTATTAGCCAGTCATGTACAATTATACGACATGTGGCTGAGGCTACTCCTCGAAGTGAGAGAAAAACCAGACTTACAACTGAATGCTCTGGTCAGTTGTTATAACTATACAAAGTATTTTGAGTTGCGCAAGCTTGCTTAACCTTCAACTTAAGCTTGCGAATTTTAAATTAATCACCTTTATTAATGTTTAACGCTATGAATGACAGACTAAGTTATGAAGAAAAGAAGGAACTGCCCGACAGTGTTTTCGGGCTGCCTGAACGTAGAGAATATCCTATGCCGGATGCTGCCCACGTAAGGGCTGCTGAAGCTTATTTCAGATATTGTCCAGAAGACCTCAAGCCTAAACTGGCAAAAGCAATCTTAGCTAAAGCTAAGGAATTTGGCGTAGATGTCGAATCGCCGACCATACTTAGCTACGCCTGACAACTTTCCCAAGTGAAAGTTACATTTTAGGAAGATTTCAATCCCGCTTATTCGAAAAAAGAATATGCGGGATGTTTTTTTTGTAAACATTTGAGGGTTTTATCGGGATTTTTGGCTAATTTTGCAGTATGATTAAAGCTGCTCTAATCGATATGGACGGAGTCTTATACGACTCCATGAAATACCACACCCTCGCCTGGAAACAGATGATGGAGGAAAATGGCATCGTTTGCAGCCGCGACGAGTTCTACCTATATGAGGGAATGACCGGGGCGGCTACAATCGACCTAATATGGCAACGAGAGTTCGGACATCCTTGCGATCCGGATAAACGCACCGCCCTATATGATTATAAGACAAAGATATTCAAGACAATCGGAAGCAATGAACCAATGCCCGGTGCCGACCGAATGCTACGCACGCTCTGCGACAGAGGCATAAAGTGTGTCCTCGTGACCGGAAGCGGACAAGCTTCACTCATCGACAATATAAGGAAAGACTATCCCGGAGTGTTTGCTGAAGGGATGATGGTGACTGCCCACGATGTGACAAAAGGGAAACCGGACCCGGAACCATACCTGAAAGGTCTTGAAAAAGCAGGAGTGAAACCTGAGGAGGCTATAGTAATCGAGAATGCGCCTCTCGGGGTGCGCGCCGGGGTCGCTGCCGGCATACGAACTATGGCTGTATGCACCGGTCCCATACCCAAAAAGAATTTTCAAGATGAAAAAGCATGGGGCATTTTCACATCCATGAATGATTTCGCGGATATGCTCCCCCTTGTCATCGACCTGATTGATGCCAAATCTCCTTTTGTCTTAGCCGACACAAACACTTCTGCTTTGGTCGTGGATAGGCTAGCAGAACAAATTCCCTACTTAGCCACCCTTGACCGATGCGTAATTCCTGCCGGCGACGATCATAAGAACATCGATTCGCTAACCAAGGTATGGCGTATGCTCTCGGAGCATGGCGCGACACGAAAATCCACCCTTATCTGCATAGGAGGAGGGATGGTCACTGACCTCGGTGGCTTTGCAGCAGCTACATTCAAACGAGGCATAGACTGCATCAATGTGTCGACTACTCTTCTCGGAATGGTGGATGCCGCCACAGGAGGAAAGACAGCGATCAATCTTGATGGTCTCAAAAATGAAATCGGAGTCTTCGCGATGCCTAAAGACGTGGTGATCATACCGGAAACCCTTGATACCCTTCCGGAAGATGAACTTCTCTCAGGATATGCCGAAATGCTCAAGACTGCTCTTATCGCCGACCCCGAGATGTATGAGGCGCTACTTGACATTGACCGATATCTCGACGACCGCAGATTACTGCTTCCTTGGATTCTCCGCTGCATTGAGATAAAGACAGGGGTTACCACCCGCGATCCCAAAGAAAAAGGTGAGAGAAAAATCCTCAATTTTGGCCACACTGCAGGCCACGCCATTGAATCGTTGGCTCTGCTGAACGGAAAGCCCATGGCTCACGGCATCGCCGTTGCCCACGGCCTATTATGGGAGATGGTGCTCTCTACCACTTCAAAAGCAAGCGGCCGGAATGGCTATCTTCCTTCCTCAAAACTTTACCCCTTTGCTTCCATGCTGAAAGAACATTACCCGGCTGCCGGGGTGAAATGCACTGACATTGACAAGCTAATCGAACTGATGAGGCATGACAAAAAGAATACTTCGCCAGATCACATTAATTTCACGCTGTTGAAGGAAATAGGGATGCCGGAATGGGACATTTGCCCTTCTGAAGAGGAGATCGTAAGTGCATACGAGATTTATGGATCATTGCTTTGATGAGTAAAGACTGACGGGCAAGAGCGAAAAGTAAGAAATGAAGAAAGCGTTGCAATATATAGTGCCGGTGCTGCTGTCGGTGTTGCTGATATGGTATCTTTTCAGCAAGGTCGACTTCAGGCAGACCATGGATATCATCAGCCATGGAGTGGATTACGAGTGGATTCTTGCAGCCATGGGCATAAGCGTTTTCTCACACATCTTCAGAGCTATGAGATGGCGAATCCAATTGAATGCACTTAATGTGCGCACCACTCTCATGGAGCTGACATGCGGGGTATTCGGATGCTACGCCCTCAACCTGCTTCTTCCACGCGTCGGAGAGCTATGGAGATGCACATTCGTGGCAAAGCGCTCCAAGACCCAGTTCACTACAGTAATGGGCTCGATGGTTGCCGACCGGATGGCTGACTCATTGATGGTGGTATTCCTAATTCTTCTTACATCTGTGATCGCAGCCAATGCTCTTTTATCGTTTATGGCTAAGTATCCTATCGGTGAAAATATCCTCAGTCTACTATATTCCCCCACGCTGTGGATAACCGCTGTGGTTGCGATAATCATCTGCTATTGGATTCTCCATAGATTCAGACAAACAGCATTCGTAAAAAGAATCAAGAAATGGACCACTGAGATATGGAAGGGGTTTGCTATCACAGCCACAATGCCAGGAAGATGGAAATTTCTTTTCCTGACCATCGCAATCTGGGGATGCTATTTCGTGCAACTATATGTGGCTTTCTATGCCTTTTCATTCACCCGAGCGCTATGCACAGAGCCGGGATTGGGATTTGGTCTTTTACCATGCCTTGTGGCTTTCGTGTTGTCATCAATCGGAATGGCAGTGCCGAGCAACGGGGGGCTTGGGCCATGGAACATCGCAATTATGTTTGGACTCGCCATCTATGGAATAGCCGACACTGAAGGAGCTGCTTTTTCTATCCTGCAATGGAGCGGACAGACTGTTATGCTAATAATTCTTGGAATATTCACTGCTATATGGACAGTGAAGAGTGAAGAATAAGGGATAAGTTTATGAATTACGATGATGAAAAATACCTCAATAATGAGGAAGATAATGATCTCTGGGACGATGAACTGGAGATCTACGACTCATACCCCTCCCATAATGCCGATAAAGAATATGATGATGAAAAATATGAGGAAGGCAATGAGGTAGACTCCTCATATGAGACTGAAGGAAATGGGGAAAAGGATGATGAGCCAGACGATTACTATTCTGAGCCCGACCCTCAACCGGAGACAAAGCCCAAACGGGAAGGCTTCTTCAGGAAAAAAGCCGAAGCGGAGGAGGATGAAAACGACTATTTCGATTCTGACGATGAACCGGCTCCAATAAAGAAACCCAAAACGCCAAAACTTGACCCGGAGGATCCGGACTATTGGATAGAAGAGGAAGCATCTCCCCTCGAAGATATAATACATAAACCGAGGAAGACATGGAAATGGTGGCTGGGAGGAGCAATCGCTTTTTTGATTATGCTTATATTCTCTTGGGTTTGGTTTTTACGACCATACTCTGACAATGCAATCCAATATGGCTATATCATCAACATGGAGAGGCGAGGATCGCTCATCAAGACTTTTGAGGGGACTTTGATTCCTTATAAGGAACTGGGAGATCCGGAACCGCTGCACTTCAAGAAAGTTTCATTCAGCGTGGAGAGCGATTCTCTGGCAGCGGTAATGAAGAGGATGATGATGGGATGCGTACCTGTCAGGGTGGAATATGAAATGTATCACACCCCGCTGCCATGGAAGGGAGAGGAAAATGTGATCATTGTAAAGGCAGACTCGACAGATCCCCGGAAGATACTCCCGCCGGAGTATCGATAACGATAAAACATAAAATTCTGATTTATTATGATGTCAACATCATTTAAGAAGCATATAGGAATCTTGGCAGTAGCTGTGGTCAGTGTCTTGCTACTTTGGGGATGCGCGTCGATAGGCAATCCTTCCGGAGGAGCCCGTGATGAGGATCCACCCCGATTTGTGCGCGCAAATCCGACTCCAGGGTCAGTCAATGTAGATCCCAGCAACATTTACATAGATTTTAATGAACTAATCAATGTGAAAGATGCTTTCTCAAAAGTGGTGTTGTCACCCCCGGGACAATCAACTCCAAGAGTCTCGACAAGAGGACGCCGTGTGGTGGTCAACATCACAGACACACTGCTGCCTAACACCACATATACGATCGACTTTGGGGATGCCATAGAAGACAACAATGAGGGGAACAAGCTATCGGGCTTTGCATATACTTTCTCAACAGGACCTGTACTTGATTCGCTGAGAATATCCGGCATGGTGCTTGGTGCAGAAGACATGGAGCCACAGCAAGGAGTGTTTGTAGGCGCATATATATCTAAAGAAGATTCTGCCTTTACGAGAATGCCATTCGAGCGTCTTGCGCGAACAGATGAATACGGACGATTCATCATCAGGGGGCTTCAAGACACAACCTATCGCCTTTTTGCACTTAAGGACCTCGACAATGACCGTCATTATGCTAATCCTGAGGAAGACATAGCATGGTTTGATGATATCATCCGTCCTACTTCTGAGCGGATAATGACCAACGACACCATAAGAGACCTATATACCGGTACTGTCGACACTATTATACAAAGAGAGAGGACAAGGTTTCTTCCCAATAATGTGCTGCTCCGAATGTTCAACACGGGGCTAAAACCGCAGTATCTCGTCAGCTATACCCGTCCAGACTCAACTCGATTGGAGTTTATTTTCAATTCCCCATCAAAGAAGCAACCTACTATAATGATCGCCGATGATGAGATATATTCTTCTCCTCTGAAGGCTGAGACAACAGTTGGCAACGACACATTAACATTCTGGCTTCCGAAAGAACTGTCGATGCGCGATACCCTAAAACTTGCCTTGCGTTATCCAAATGTAGACATTCTAACTGGAATCGAGACCATTGTAAATGACACTGTCAAGCTGATGAAGCCTAAGGCGCAGACTTCAAAGAAAAACCAAAAGAAAAAGAAACAAAGCAACAAGGGGAACAATAAGAAAGACAAAAACGTGGAATCCTCGGCTTCAACTGAATTAATAGCCGACTCAATAACAGGGATACCTACAGACTCAATAACGGCAACATTGCCTAAGGACTCAACAGATATTGAAAAGCCGGTGATACCGACATTCAAATTCACTGCCAAGGGTCCGGACGCTGACATTAGGCGACCTCTTGACATAGAAGTACCGGTACCCCTCTCCAGACTGGACTCTCTGGCTTTTCATCTTGAAATAAAACAGGACACCTTATGGATACCCGTGAAGGGGGAATATCATCTGGAAAAGACCGACACATTATCGGAGCGTCGGTTTAAGATTGAATTTCCATGGTCGAGAGGCTCGGAATATAAACTGACGATAGATTCACTCGCAGCAACCGACATATACGGGATTAACAGCGACCCCTTGAAGTATGAATTCAAGACCAAGGCTCAGGAGGATCTATCCAATCTGAAGATAACTCTACATGGTCTGGACAATGACATTCCGGCCTTCGTGCAATTGATGGCATCGGGCGACAAACCGAAGTATACCTCGCCTGTGGTCAATGGCATTGCAACATTCGAAGGAATAGATGCCGGCAAATACTATGCTCGATTATATGAAGACTTCAACGGGGATGGGAAATACACCCCAGGCAGTTATCGATTGCAGAAAGTGTTTGGAGAGCCAAGCATCTCTCTGGATTCCGTAGCAGCTATCAGTGGAGATTCTATAAATCTGGCGGTAGATTCTGTCTCCATGCCAGTAGTTTCCATTTCTGCGGATTCCATACCTATCTTGACTGATTCTATCGACGTTTTGACAGACTCCATTCATGGCGTTGCCGACTCCATTTCTACTGCTTCAGCTTTATCTATAGATAGGACTACCAAAAGATTGATCAAGCCTTTGACTGATCAAGAAATTCTTGATAGTCTTCGACGAATTGGATATAGCCTTATACCGATTGAGACAGATTCAGTAGGTAAGGACATATTGATTGCATTGCAGCCTGACTATGTCTATTATTATCCCAAGACCATCAATGTCAAGAAAAATTGGGATATGGAGCAGAGCTGGAATGTATTCGAGACAGCTCTTGACCTACAGAAACCAAATAAGATCAAGAAAAACAAGCCGAAGCGTAACAACAACATCAGAGAATCACAAGAAGAAGAGGAGGAGGAAGAGGATGAATTCGGCGCTAATCCTTTTGACACTAATAGGCGGAATACTAATAATAACCGTGGGATCAACCGCAACTCAAATGTCAGACGCCAATACTGAAAATAGGTAGTATAAAGGAGCAAAGGACTCCTTACAAGCTTATCGGAAGAATGGTCTTCATGATTCCATATGGAGTCTTGACTATATAAAGGGCTTTAGGAATGTTTCGAAGAAATGAAGCAGGTCCGGAGTATCTTTTTATTCCGGTCATATCAAATACCTCTACATAATCATCGGGAGAAAGCTGGATTCCAGGATTTTCTATCGATTCCACACCACCGACTTCGACGGCTTTCCTCATGCCTCTTACAGGATCGAAGTAGCCGTTGGCATTCCGAGGATCATCTGGGTCTGGAATATCAAAGCGATTTGAGGATGCCAATATCCTCATTACATCGGCTGATTTTAATGTAGGCACAGCCTCCAACCAAGTAGCAATGTAGCCTGCCACATATGGAGATGACATTGATGTGCCACCTTCATCCACCCAAATTGCATCGCCTAATCTAAGATGAGGATGATAAGGGTATAGCTCGAAGAATGGCTGGCTTCCAGCAGACATAAGAGGGGCTCCAGGAGCTGTAGTCAGCGGAAGGACCCGACCGTCGCGCAGAGTGCCATAGCTACTTGGGCCTACCGTCAATCCTCGGTCATAACCCGTAGACCGAAAATACACTTCGTCATCAGGAAATCCGACAGGCGGAGAGAGTGGGATGGAATCACGATTGCCATACATACCGACACTGATGACTTTAAAACCGCAAGCCAGGTCACTCACAGAACGGTCGGATGAAGGTTGTGGACTTCCATTTACTCCCATAAGACGAGTATAAACGCCGTCGGCATAAACTTCCACATCGGCGCCCAAATGGCCTGTAACTTTAACTGCAAGTTCGTACCTTGCCCAACCTCCTCCAGCGGATTGATGATCAGATGTGAAATCATAGCTTAAAATTGTGGAGTGACGACCATTCTCAGGATTAACCTCACCTTCTACCATCAATTCCCCGACAAAAGGGAATCCTTCTTCAGGAAGTTCGGTGCCGTCCCAGACATAAGAGCGAGGAGTATCCTCTGAGACAGTAAAATCATCGAACCATTTTATAATACTATTCTGATTAGTGTCGTAAACGCCAAGAGAGACAGACAAAGGATCGGCGGAACCACTCCATATTTCAGTAGCTCCATACATCTTATATTGATCCCAAGTCAGATTGCCAAGACGGAACGAAACTGAGCTGCAATCAGGGCCAAAGGCGGAAATAAGGGAATTCCTGTGTGTTCCCTCATTGCCTGATGATAGAACTATTATGGCATCGTCGGCACACATATCGAGGTATTGAGAGAAAAGTGAAGAGCCATCGTGAGGACCAGTATAGCTACCGACAGAAATATTGATTACAGCAGGCTTGTCGACTTCCTTTGCATAATCTATAATATCTTCCACGCCTGCAAGCAAGCCTACTTCTGTGAGTGTTGATACCGTGGCTACGATATCTGCATCAGTCGCAATACCGGAAAATGGGCTACCGGCACCAGAGCCAGCAAGTATTCCACAGACATGTGTAGCATGGTATTGATCAGGGTTGTCGGTGCGCCATTTGCGATAGTCTTCATCGCCTTCGAGTTGAAGCCTGATTCCATCACTTTCAACATATTGCACGACTCGCTTTATCCTTGAGTGGCCATCGGCATCAAGGAATGTAGGATGCAACGGATCAATACCTATATCGCATATGCCTACCACTATGCCTTTCCCCGTAAATGGAGTTTCGAATGCATTTCCATTTTGAATTGATCCTGCATCATAATAACCTTTGGCTACGTCGAGAGCCGGGATTATGGGTCTTACTCTTTGGACATTGACTCCACTTCGAGTGGGCGTATTTGGGAAAAGACACAGGAGGATATCGCCACGACGGCGCAATATCTCTACGTTTTGATCAACAAGAGAATCCAACTCTGATTCGGATGAAATCTTAACTATGCGAGGGACATACGGCGGCATACTGTCGGCAGCCTCAATGCTGACGGCAGAAGACACAATCAAGAAAAAAAGGATTAATAGCAATATACATCGTTTCATTATTGATTAAATTATTGCAAGCATAAGCTGACGATCAGTCATTAAGACTAATCGTCTATGTTTACCTCCGTGTTATTCAGGAAGTGTAAAAGTGATTTGGACGTTCGATTCGCTTTCGACAGGAGTGCCTGAGACTGTAGCTGGATTCCAAGCTGGCATACCTTTCACAAGGCGGATTGCTTCAGCCTCAAGATCTGGGTCGACAAGGCGCACGATCGACAGCTTATCGAGAGCGCCGTCGGTCTTGACCAAGAATTTGACGTTAACAACACCTTCAATCCCATTACTAATTGAGGGTTGTGGATATTTGAGATTCTTGTCGATATAAGACGCAAGAGCCTTTTCGCCACCAGGAAAGCTGGCAGGTATAGTATCGGATGGAACCTGCGCCATTGCTGCTCCCGCAAATGCGAGAGATGCTATGATTGATAGTGCTTTTTTCATATTGATCTTTTTTGGATTATATCTATTTAGACAACTGAACTGTAGAAAAGTTAAATCTGCCATGTGAGGGAAATGCTACCTCCAATGCCTGTAGTGAGCGGGGAGTTATAGTAGTAATAATCTGGAATATAATTCAGCAGATTGTCGATGCTGACACCGAATGTAAGATTTTTTGGTAAGGTCTGGCTGAGTGTGAGACCAAGCAACGAATATGCAGGATAGCGTTGAGTGCGTGTGGGCACTTGCGAGAAGAACGACATGACATCACCGGTGACAGCTGAAAGCCACTTGAAATTGGCAGTAGCAGTAAAACGCCAATCCGGCTTCCAGGAATGCGAGTAGTCTGCCTTTACAGTTATGGCATGTGGACGCGCAGGATTAGCCTTGATATCACCTTTGCTGAACTTCTCATGGGTAAAAATATATTCGCCATTAAGTGTAAAACCAAAATCAAACGACTTCATCAGCGAAATGTCGACACCGCTAATTTGCACATTCTTAAGATTAAGATACTGTTGACCTTGAAGAGCGTCGTTCCAAAGATATGAGATTCTATTATCAACTATATTATGGAACAACATTACCGTCAGACTTCTGCTCCCTTTCAAATATTCGGCAGATAAACTCATATTATGACTGGTCTCCGATTTAAGATCAGGATTGCCATAGACATTGAAGATGCCTGCCATATCAAAATCCATGTAGAGTTCCTTCAGATTTGGCGCACGGAAGCCCGCAGCATAATTGAGGCGCAGGGAGCAATTATCTTTACCGGGGCTCCAAAGCATACTGAGCTTTGGCGAAATCCTGTTGGCTCGTGACGCAGAAAACCAGTCGTATCGAAGGCCCGGTACCAACCATATATGATCGGCAGGATGCCAGTCCCACTGCAGATAAGAGTCAAGATTGGTCTGCGAATGAGAGCTGCTTCCGAACTCATACGACATCAAATATTCATCGACCCAATCGCCACCAGCAGTAAGAGTACCTATCTTTCCAAACTCATGAGAATATTGCAAATGAAAAGAATTCTGTCGGTTTCGATAGTCGCGGATTTCTTCTTTTGTTGCAATCTCGTAGTCGTATTTGTCGTAGGTATCAAATGAATATTTGGTTAAAAAATCTTTCCATCGAGCAGTGAGACCTGCAGAAATGTCGCTATAACGGTCATGAGTGGCGTTAGTGCTATTGCGCTGACGCCAGAAATATCCGGCACGAGCAGTAATCGAAGCGTCATCACCAAATGTGATGGTGGCACGGTCTTTCACATTCCAACTATGAGTGGCATATGCACGGCTGAAGTCACCTTTACGAGGGAACTTAATTTCACCTTGTGAGTCGAACCGAGCATCAAGGGAATTGGCTATCTTTCCTTTACGATACGTTGCAAGCGCCCCATAACTTTGAAGGGAATGGGTGCCATAGCGGGCATTAATCCGCAGATGGGTACCCAGATTAGGGCGCCCCGAAATAATATTAACCACACCACCGGTAGCATTTGAGCCATAAAGTGAGGATGCAGCGCCTTTTACAATTTCAACGCGTTCGACGTTTTGAAGATTAAGACGAGAATAATCCGGATTATCAAGAGTCTCTCCAGCCATTCGTTCTCCATCAAGAAGGAAGAGTATGCCCCCTCCTCCAAATCCTGACATATTGATTTGGGTATTTTGCCCCATGCCAAGGGAAAACTCCACACCCGGCATCTGATGCTCAAGGAGCGCACCGATATCCGGCTTACCGCTTCGGGCAATTTCAGATGAAGTTATCACTCGTGTCACAACAGGGGTTTCTTTCAAGAGTTTGGGCGTGCGGGTTGCAGTCACCACAACCGTCTCAAGAGTGTCAGTTGAAGAAACGACAAGGTCGGAGGCTGTGTCAGCGACACTGCCTCCGGCCATTAAAGTCATTATCAATCCTAAGATTGTCAATTTATTACTTCAAAGTTCCAGTAAATGTAAAATTGATATCCATCGGCATGCGTCCAGGACGCAAAGTAAACTTAATCTTAGCGTCCTTACCGGCTATCGTTCCAGAAAGTTTGCCAGTATAAGCAGTACCACCGAATTCAACCGAGAGATCATCTTCACTGATGTAATAGATATTTCCATCTACAGTAACGTCAACATCATCTATTGCCAAAGATGGTATTGTATAAGATGACGACTGAGGAATAGGAGGAGTGAAAGAACACTCTGGAAGAACCACTGTGACTTCATCGGCATCATCAGCATCTCTAATAATTTTCACATCATAGGTGCCTTCAATATTGCCGGGTTCAAAATTCATCACTGAATAATCGAGCGACCCGGTGTATGTGCCAAGAATTGCCTCCACAGAATCAGGCTTTTCGCCTTTAGGATCATCGTCATCAGTGTCGCAGCTGACGAAAGCGGGCATGATGAAGCATAGCATTGCCATCAAGCCAATCATTCTCAATGTCTTCATTACTGTTGTCCTCCTATACCCAGAAGTTCAACTTCGAAAATCAGGTCAGCATTAGGACCAATTGGGCCACCGGGAGTACCCATTTCACCGTATGCGAGATTGCTGGGAATATAAAATACTGTCTTGCCACCTACTTTCATGAGTTGAAGACCTTCAGTCCATCCTTTGATTACCATCTGGAGAGGGAAACTTGTAGGCTCTCCACGTTGAACAGAAGAGTCGAATACAGTGCCGTCAAGAAGTCGGCCAGTGTAGTGAACTGTGACAACATCTGTTTCTTTGGGAGAAGCACCTGTCCCTTCTACTACAGTAACATACTTCAATCCGGAAGGAGTGGTCTGATAGCCAGAATTTCCCTGGAAGAATGCTGCGCCATAGTCAGCCATATTGGTTGATCCTTCTACATTAGTGGCATTTGCAGCATCTATACTGTCTTGCTGAGCCTGCATTACTTCCCCTACGAGAGAGTCTACTGCTACAGAGTCTTCAGCTGTCGGCTTCTGCTTGCCGCAAGAGGCAACGCAGAAAGCGGTTGCCGCCAAAGCTATGACGGCAATCGCAGATCTGAATGTTTTTTTCATTATTATATTGTTCAATTTACTTTTTTACTACCTTGATGAGTTCAACATCGAAGATAAGTGTTGAGTGAGGAGGAATTGCGTTTGGCACACCCTGAGCACCGTAAGCGAGGTCGCTTGGGATGAAGAATGTATACTTTGCACCTTCCTTCATAAGCTGAACGCCTTCTGTCCAACCAGGAATGACGCGATTAAGAGGGAAAGTGGCTGGTTCACCACGGCTCACTGATGAGTCAAATACTGTTCCGTCGAGCAGACGACCTGTATAATGAACAGTCACTTCGTCAGTTGCTGTAGGCTGTGCACCCTCACCTTCTTTTTCAACAACGTACTGAAGACCTGAAGGAGTTTCTTTTACGCCTTCACGGCTCTTGTTTTCAGCGAGGAACTTTGTGCCTGCTTCTTTAGCGGCAGCCTCAGCCTTCTGCTGAAGATCCATAAGGTATTCATTAATCATCTTCTGGCATTCTTCTTCGGGAACTTCAGGAGTACCACCATCGAAAGCCACTTTCACACCATCTTTGAATGCTTCGGAATCAAGGGTTCCGACACCCATAGCCTTGAGCTGTTTACCCATCAGGACGCCCCAGGCATAACTAAGTTTATCCATAATTATATATTCAATTTTCAAATTTAATCATAAGGTCGATTATCGGCCTCCAAAAATAAAACGCATAAACGCGCTGTTTAGTTTGCTCAAAGAGCTTTTGACAGGAATTTATCTCACTTTTGGGAGGTAGAGGAACCCACTTTATTGAGCAATCCCAAACTACTCCAAGATCTGGAAAGTGATGGTAATTGCTCTAAGAGAGAGGTGGTTGCTCTATTATAAAGAAAAGCGAGAGTCAGTACAGACACCCGCTTTTGAATTGTGATCCGGTTGGGGAAACTCCAACCAAATTATATCTTGGATATCAATGATTTAAAAATCTCAATATTCAAACTCCAACATTTGCTCCTTAGACACATTGCCTCGCTTTGCATTGCATTGCCTCATCATATAAGCAGATATTGCAATCAAGTCCTCTGACTTGTCGGTATAAATATAACGAATTTCGGAAAGAAATAGTATCTTTTGCAATTATTTTATAACTCAAAAAGACTTACTCCTAACTTTGATAAGAGGTATCTCTGTTTTGAACTTGTAGGCTTTTCCGGATTAGACATTTCGATATATCCTGCAGAGATGGCAGGATCCAATATGTAACGACGTAGTTTGTATAGACTGCTTATATTGGATTGGTTAAGCAATTCCGCTGATGTTAGACTCCTTGCTTTCATGCTTAGGAACATCTTCAACACATCCGAAATCATCAATGTTTGATCTGTTTCTGCCTTTTCCCAGACTTGTAAATAGACTTGAAAAATTAGATTTGCAAGTCCATTTATAAGTGGATCAACATCCATATTATCAACAACATAAACTTGCAAATCTTCATTTGCAAGTTCATTTGCAAGTTGAGTTTTGACTTTTTCAAGAAGAGTAGTGTCTTTAACTTGATTAGCCGGATCTATATCATTTTGTCCGATCATATCTTCTCGGCATGGAATAGTTATGAGGAAATAGGTGCGATCATCATCTGTTTCAATGGTAGCCGGAGCATTACCAT
>CAZGGB010000075.1:0-3110 GCA_964525115.1 uncultured Sangeribacter sp.
GGTCTTGGCGTTCGGAGGGGGAGGTGACGGTGGCTTTGGGGCTCTCGAAGGGGGTTAGGTAGGAGAGGGCGCGGTCGAGGAGCCGGAGAGTGCGGCTCGTGGGGCGGCGGAGGCTGCGAGTGAGCTGGGCGGTCAGTTCTGAGACTTTCGACATGGATGTCTCTATTTGGTTGATAGTCATTGTGGGGAGGGGTGAACGGGAGGATGGGGGAGGGATATGGTTTTTCTTCCCTTGGAAGTCCTCTATTTTTTGATGAAAAATGATGAGGATTTGGAAGGTATCAGTTTTGAAAATCCTTGAGAATCAATGTCTTGGAAATTCATTTGTTTAGCAAGTTTTAAATATCTCTTTTTAAGAGATACCTAATCGAATTAAAGTGCTAACAATTAAATAGTTAGAATTAGCCCAAAAGTCGATTTGCTAAACATTTCATAGCAAATGGCATTTCCCGACCATTTGCTGTAAAAAATTGAAGAAACTTTTTTGTCTAAAAATGAGGTGTTTCCATTTTTTTTTTGTACCTTTGCATTCGGAATTAGGTATCTCTTAAAAAGAGATTTGCATTTTTGTTAAACAAGATTTGTTTGTCGGGATTTATTATGGATTTGGCCTCAACGCGGATCGCGACGCTTCGCTGCTTTTTTTCGCCGAGGCGCCGGATTTGCGCGGATTTTATATCACGCAGAGGGGCAGAGGTGCAGGGGCCGCAGGGGAGTCAATGATTAACGATAAACGATGAACGATTAACGACCAACTCCTTTTTAGGGAGCAGGGGGCGCGACGGCTCGCTCGCTACGCTTCGCATTGCAGAAGTGAGGCAGACTCGGAAAGAATTCTCGTCAGCATGGCTATTTCGCTCTGCGGCTCCGGCACCTCTGCACCTCTGCGTGAGATTTATTGGAAGAGCTTTGGGGTCGCGCTCGGCGATCGCTCCAGACTTATCTTGCGTTGGGGGGGAGTTTCAACTATAAACTATGAACGATTAACGATCAGTTTTTGAGTCTTGAGTCTTGAGTCTTGAGGCTTCAGGGGGCGGGAATTTTGGATTTTAGGGGAAATCGCTTGGCGGTGTGAGGGAAATTTGTTAATTTTGCAATTTGAAACTGCTCGGGACTGTCCCCGGGCCATCAATAACCACTATGCAAGACATCCGCAATATAGCTATTATCGCTCACGTCGACCACGGTAAGACTACCCTCGTCGACAAAATGCTCCTCGCCGGAAATTTGTTTCGCGAAAACCAGAACACTGGCGAACTCATTCTTGACAACAATGATCTTGAGCGTGAAAGGGGTATCACAATTCTCTCAAAAAACGTAAGTATCAATTATAAGGGTACTAAAATTAATATTATCGACACACCCGGACACGCTGACTTCGGTGGTGAAGTGGAGCGTGTGCTTAATATGGCAGATGGTTGCTTGCTGCTTGTCGATGCATTTGAAGGTCCGATGCCTCAAACACGCTTCGTGCTTCAAAAGGCTATCCAAATGGGTCTGAAGCCTGTCGTAGTTATTAATAAGGTGGATAAGCCCAATTGTCGTCCTGATGAAGTCAATGAGATGGTGTTCGATCTGATGTTTAATCTGAACGCTACGGAGGATCAGCTCGATTTCCCAACAGTATATGGCAGTGCCAAGGAAAATTGGATGAGCAAGGACTGGAAGGTGCGCACTGATGATATCACTGCGGTGCTTGATGCGATCATTGAATATATCCCCGCTCCGACACAGATAGAGGGTGATCCGCAGATGCTTATTACAAGCCTTGATTATTCAAGTTATGTGGGTCGAATCGCTGTAGGTCGCGTGCATCGTGGCACTCTTCGTGAAGGTATGGATATTGCGCTTTGCAAGAAAGATGGAAGCGTCAAGAAGCAGCGCATCAAGGAACTCCACACTTTTGAAGGAATGGGACGTAAGAAAGTCTCAGAAGTCAGCTCAGGCGATATTTGCGCTATAGTTGGTCTTGAAGATTTTGAGATTGGCGATACTATATCAGCTGTTGAGAATCCCGAACCACTCCCAAGAATCGCTATCGATGAGCCGACGATGTCAATGACTTTTACTATCAATAATTCTCCTTTCTTTGGAAAGGATGGTAAGTATGTCACATCACGCCACATCCACGATCGCTTGATGAAAGAACTTGACCGCAACCTTGCACTCCGTGTGAGCAAAGGAGATACGGAAGATAAATGGATTGTATATGGCCGAGGGGTGCTTCATTTGTCAATTCTTATCGAGACGATGCGTCGCGAAGGATATGAGCTCCAAGTGGGACAGCCACAGGTCATCATTAAGGAAATTGATGGAGTAAAATGCGAACCGATTGAGGCTCTTACCATAAATGTGCCTGAAGAATATAGCTCAAAAGTAGTGGATATGGTCACCCGCCGCAAGGGGGAGATAGTAAGCATGGATACTCAAAACGATCGTATTAATATAGAGTTCCATATTCCATCACGTGGCATTATCGGTCTTCGAAATAATGTACTTACCGCTACTGCAGGAGAAGCTATCATGGCTCACCGATTCCTTGAATATCAACCATGGAAAGGGGAGATAGAGCGTCGCACCAACGGCTCTCTGATAGCAATGGAAGCCGGCACTGCTTATGCATATGCTATAGATAAACTTCAGGATCGCGGACGCTTCTTCATTTTTCCACAGGATGAAGTGTATGCAGGACAGGTGGTAGGTGAGAATGCAAAGGATAAGGATATCGTGGTCAATGTCACCAAATCCAAGAAACTGACCAATATGCGAGCTTCAGGTGCTGATGACAAAGCAAAGATTGTGCCTCCAGTAGTATTCTCTCTTGAGGAGGCTCTTGAATATATAAAGGAAGATGAATATGTGGAAGTGACTCCAAATCATCTTCGTCTCCGCAAGATTATTCTTGATGAGAATGAGCGTAAGCGCGCTAACCGCAATGAAGGGTGACAATTAACTATAAACTATAAATTATAAACGATCAACGATCAATTATCAACGATTAATTATCAACGATCAAGGATTGGCGATTAACAATATATTATAAACGATTGGCGAGAGAGGATGGGAAATCCGCTTACATCGAAAGAAAGAAGAGGGCTGGTGGCTGTTGC
>CAZGGB010000075.1:3210-15365 GCA_964525115.1 uncultured Sangeribacter sp.
AGAGGATGGGAAATCCGCTTACATCGAAAGAAAGAAGAGGGCTGGTGGCTGTTGCGGCTGCAGCCCTCTTGTGCATTTCTTCGGGGTTTATAATACGCAGTTGTAGTGGAGGAAGCGCATCTAATCGAGGGGAGAGTATAGGTAGGGTAGAGGATGCTGATAGTGTGGAATATGACTCGGACAATCAGAAATACTCTAAGAAGGGAGATGTGAATAGGGGTGCTTCAAAAAATAAGAGGGGGAAGTCTTCGAAAAAGAAAAAGAAGGGGAAGTCTTCGAAAAAAAAGAAGGCTGAGAAGACTTATCCCGTGAGGGATCCGCTTTCTCAGCCTTGTGATTAGTTAGCGTTTTAGGATTAGGGCGGTGGTGGGGGAGACTGTGACGGTGCCGGTCAATGTGCCGAGACCGGCTTGCGGGTCTACTTTCCCGTCTTTTACAACGGCTTGCCAGTTTCCCTTGGGGAGTTTAACGGTTCTTGGCTCGTTGCTGCCATTGAATATCACCTTTATCTCCTTCCATGAGTCGCCATTGGCATTGTCCTTGAGTGTATAGGAAATGAGATTAGGAGTCTTTTCGGAATCGATCTTGTCAAACACAAGATGCTTAGCTATCTGCTCAGCAGACGTCATTCGGAATGCCGGATGCTCTTTGCGAAGAGCTATGAGTCCCTTGTAATAGTCCATCTGGTCACGGTTGGCAGCCTTCAGGCTCCAGTCGATTGCATTTATTGAATCAGGACTCTTGTAAGAGTTGTGCACACCTTTCTTGTCGCGGAAAATCTCTTCGCCGGCAAACATGAATGGAGTGCCTTGGGATGTGAAGACAATGGTCTGAGCCAATTTTGCCGCAGCCATACGCTCTGCATCGGTTGCTTCTGGCATAGATTTGCGCAATTTGTCGGTCAGTGTGAGATCGTCGTGACAGCTTACGTAGTTTACTATCATCTCAGGAGATGAAGCATAGGGGAATTTTGAGTTGTTGCCCTTTGAGTAGTCAACTTGCGGATGTGGTGTGGCAGCAACTATACCAATCTTGACAGTTTCCTCATTGCCCGGTTTGCCGGTTGCAAACCCACGGTCTTCAGCATTAGAATAGTGCCCTTTCACTGCATCGCGGATATCATCGGAGAACACAGCGATTCCCTCCATCTTCGCTACATTTTCTTTAAGAGCCCTTTGCTCAGAGGGGAGGGGAGAGTCTCCTGCTGTCCAACCTTCACCATAGACAAATATAGAGGGATTGATCTTCTTCAGTTCAGCTGCCACTTGATTCATAGTCTCAGTGTCGTGTATTGCCATCAGGTCGAATCTGAAACCGTCAATATGGTATTCATCAGCCCAATACTTTACTGAGTTAATAATATAGTCGCGCATTTGTTGCAGGTCGGAAGCGGTCTCATTTCCGCATCCGGAGGCATCTGAATATCTTCCATCGTCCCAATGCCTATGATAGTAGCCTGGAGCTGTGAGCTCAAAATTGGAGCCATCGTTTTCTGCGGTATGGTTGTAGACCACGTCCATTATCACGCCAATACCTGCGTCATGAAGAGCCTTAACCATCTCCTTCATTTCCTTTACTCTTGTGGCAGGGTCGGAGGGATTAGTGGAGTAGCTTCCTTCGGGAGCATTATAGTTTTGAGGATCATATCCCCAGTTGTAGGTGTTATCTTGCAGATTAGTCTCGTCGACAGAATTGTAGTCGTAGCTTGGAAGAATATGCACATGAGTCACGCCAAGTTCTTTCAGATGGTCGATTCCTGTCTTTTCCCCCTCCGGAGATACAGTGCCATTTTCGGTGAGGGCAAGGAATTTCCCCTTGTTGGCAATTCCGGAGGTAGGAGACATAGAGAAATCCCTATGATGCATCTCATATACGATGACGTCTGTGAAATTATCAACTTTTGGCCCCTTATCTTCAGACCACCCTTCCGGATTTGTCTTGGCAAAGTCGATGATTGCAGCTCGTTTGCCGTTTGCCGCCACAGCCTTTGCCCATACGCCTGGAGTCTCTGCAAGCCACTTGCCATCTTGTTTCACCTTGAAAGTATAGAATTTCCCATAGAGCTGTTGCTTTACGCTTGCAGTCCATGTGCCGTTTTCAGCATGGAAAGTCATTGGAATGGTTTCATATGGCTCTCCGAAGCATCCGGAGTTATAGAGGCAGAGCATCACTTCTTGAGCCTTGGGACTCCAAAGTCGGAAATGAGTGCCTGAGGCGTCTACCTTCAGTTCGAGATCGTCGCCGTTGTAGGTGGGATACTCAGCAAATTGCCGGTCGTAGGAACTTCGAGCCGTTACGGTCATTGTCGACTGTCCGATTCCGCTCATAATAAGAGCGGCTGAAAGAATAGTCATTGTCTTATTCATATATCAACTATTAACTATTAAGTAATTCAACTTTTGTATGTTCAAAAACTCACGCAAAGGGCGCAAAGACGCAGAGTTTCAATGCTTTGGGGAGCTTCGCGTCGCGGTTTTGGCAAGCTCGCAATGGAAACGGGCTGCTACGCATCGCCCGGAGAACGCAGAGAAACAGCGCAGTACCTGCGCTAAGGGTTTGCACATCAATGAGAAAGAACTTGCGAAACATGAACTGATCCCTGAAAACTGATTCATCTAAGAATTTCCTTTGCGGTATTTATCTGAATCCCCAGCTTCCACTTCTTCGAGGATGTTGAGGTAGGAAGCATATCTTGATTCTGCAATACGGTGCTCAGCCACCGCGTCTTTTACAGCGCATCCCGGCTCTCCTGTGTGTCGGCAGTCACTATATTTGCACTCCCTTGAAGCCTCGAATATTTCAGGGAAGAAATGTCCGGTGTCTTCAACTGTGAAGTCGATGGTCCCGAAACTTCTCACTCCAGGAATGTCAATGATTTCTCCTCCATAGGGAAGATCAAGCATCTCAGAAAATGTAGTTGTGTGGGTGCCGGTATGGTAAAGTTCTGAGATCTCCCCGGTGCGTAAGTTAAGTCCCGGTATGAGAGCATTTATCAGCGAAGATTTTCCAACTCCGCTGTTGCCGGCAAGAAGCGATATATTGTCGGCTGTCTCTTTTCTGATGGCATCCAGCCCGAAACCTGTGGCAGCAGATACTATAAGAGTTGGATATCCGAGTGAATCGTAGAGATATTTCATCGCGTTGCCAAGTTCTTGGTCTTCGTCATCCCACATGTCGCACTTATTCAGTATAATGCCTGCTGGAATCCTATAAGCCTCGGCAGTTGCCAAAAAACGGTCGATAAATGTGAGAGGTACAGCCGGCTCCTTAAGTGTCACCACAAGGAAAGCCCTGTCGATATTCGCAGCCAAGATATGCGATTCTTTTGATAGATTGGAGGCTCTTCGTATAATATAGTTGTGGCGTGGTAGAATCTCAGTGATATACCATACATCGTCGGTGGCGCGGACTGCACGCACATGGTCGCCTACGGCAACGGGATTAGTGGTCCGTATACCTTTTATGCGGAAATTCCCTTTGACCCGGCAGCTTACGGTGGATCCATCGTCGAGCCGAACGTCATAGGCACTACCTGTGTTTTTCACTACGAGGCCTTGCTGCGCCTCAGCGGTGAGAGTCACTTTTTGTTTTTTTTCTTTTTTTGCCATATTTTTATAACAATCGTTTTAAGTTTTTCTCACGCAAAGACGCAAAGTTTTTATTAACGATAAACTATGAACTATGAACTATGAACGATCTGTTTTCGAGTCTTCAGTGTTCAGTCCTGAGTCTTCAGTCTTCAGTTTTCAGGCGGAGGGTTATAAGTCTTATAAGATGTATAAGTCTTATAAGATGTATAATTGGGTTAGCTTGGGGAGGTTTTTTAACGATGAACGATGAACTATCATTTTTCGAGTCTTGTGTCTTGAGTCTTAAGTCTTGAGTCTTAAGTTTTCGGGAGGAGGGGGATTAAGAAGAGGGCTGGAGAAACTTGAAAAGCTAAAAAAAATCGGGCGGAAAAAATATTCCGTCCGATTTTTATTTCAATACGTCCGCTGTGGATTATTTGTCCTTCTTTACGAAGCGTTCCTTGATGCGGGCCTTCTTGCCGGTGAGGTTGCGCAGATAGTAAAGTTTTGCACGACGTACCTTACCGAGCTTGTTAACTGTGATTGATTCGATGAAGGGAGATTCAATAGGGAAGATACGCTCAACGCCGATTCCGTCAGAAATCTTGCGAACTGTGAAGCGCTTCTTGTCCTGATGTCCAGAGATGCGGATTACTACACCACGATACTGCTGGATACGCTCTTTGTTACCCTCTTTGATTCGGTATGCGACAGTCACAGTGTCGCCGGGGCCGAATGTGTCGAATTCTTTTTTGGGAGTTGCAAATGCTTCCTCCACTACTTTGATTAAATCCATTGTAGTATATTTGATTAGTTAATGTCTGCAACATAACAGGTATCCTTTTATCGGGCGCCACACTCGCGTCCTTCCTGCCAGCGATTGCAAATCCGGATGCAAAATTACAAAAAATTTCCGTAACTGCCAAAAAAATACTAAATTTGCGTTATGAAACAAAATGAAGATCTCTCAATCAATGTCGGCGGACAACTTTTATCCTTCCGTCGCCCATGGATCATGGGGATTCTCAACGTCACTTCCGACTCTTTCTATGCCGGATGTAGAGTCAATGGCGATGATGAGATCCGCGCCCGTGTCCGCGCCATCCGCGATGAAGGTGCAGACTGCATCGACATCGGTGCATGCAGCACTCGTCCAGGTGCTGAGCCTGTAGATTGCGATGTGGAATTAGACAGGTTGCTACGTGCCATAGCATTGGTGCGTGAAGAATGGCATGACGCTGTGATCTCAGTTGACACTTTCCGAGCCTTTGCAGCTCGCAAGTGTGTGGAAGCCGGAGCAGATATTATCAACGACATTTCAGGAGGTAGGATGGATTCGGAAATGTTTGACACCGTTGCCGAACTTCGGGTGCCATATATACTGATGCATATGCGTGGCACTCCAGCCACAATGTCGCAACTGACTCAATACGATGACGTGGTGGCAGATGTCATTAAAGAATTGGCATATTCCATCCGGGAACTACGACAGAGGGGAGTATGCGACATTATAGTTGATCCGGGTTTTGGTTTTGCCAAGGATATAGATCAGAACTATCAACTTCTTGCATCGCTTGATGAGATTTGCAAGATAGGTCTGCCGGTGTTGGTAGGGATATCGCGCAAATCAATGATATGCCGGCCGCTTGGCATAACCCCTGAGGAAGCTCTTGCGGGCACCATCGCACTCAATTCATATGCTCTCCTACATGGGGCTTCCATTCTCAGAGTCCACGATGTCGGCGCCGCTGTGCAAGCACGTGATCTTCTTGTAAAGATTAAAGATTAAAGACTAAAAAAATGATAAGCTTCGGAATAAAAGATATTATTGACATACTCATAGTAGGCGCATTGCTCTTCTATCTTTATAAGGTCATGAAAAGTTCAGGCACCATAAGCCTTTTCTATGGTGTGTTGCTTTTCATCATGATCTGGGTGGTGGCAGCGGAGATTTTCGATATGAAGCTTACCGGCACCATCCTCGATAAATTCATGAGCATTGGTCTTATCGTGCTGGTGATCTTGTTTCAAGATCAGATAAAGAGATTCTTGATCGATATTGGTTCGCACGGACATCTCAGTCATTTGAGACGGATATTTCATCATGGAGCTAAAGATGCCAAGTCGTATCACGGTCTGGTCATGGCTGTGGTATATGCTTGTCTGTCAATGTCGAAGTCAAAGACGGGTGCTTTAATATGCTTTCAGCGTAAAGTGCCTCTCGGGGACTATGAGAAGACCGGCGATATCATTGATGCCGACATAAATACTCGCCTTATAGAGAATATATTTTTTAAGAATTCTCCTCTCCATGATGGTGCGATGATTATAGCGCGGCGTCGCATCATTTCTGTCGGGTGCATACTCCCGGTGAGTCATGATATGCATCTACCCAAGCATCTTGGCCTTCGCCATCGTGCTGCACTTGGAATGAGTCAGGCATCGGATGCTCTTTGCATCGTGGTGAGCGAGGAGACAGGCAATATTTCGGTAGCGAAAGATGGGGTGATGACTACCAATATTACGAGTTCGGAGCTTGAAAAGCAACTTTCGAATATCTTTGATTAACGATAAAATATCAACTATGAACTATAAACGATAAACGAGCATACATGGCTTTGGGATCGCGCTCGGAGATCGCTCCAGACTCATCCTGCGTTCGGGGGAAGGCCGGGAGCAGGGGTTAGGGATGGGTTTTTAGCCATTCTTTGGCTGTCAAGGCTAATTCGTCATACCATCTTTCGCCAAATCTTCTTATCAGGGGCTCTTTAAGAAATTCATATACTCTTACTCCATTCTTCCTTCCTAATATCTCAGCACATTTGCATATTTTCCATCGATGATAGTTGACGGCTGTCATGCCGCCGTAGTCTTTGAGCCTAATAGGGTAGAGACTGCAGCTTATGGGCTTGAAAAACTCATCGTGACCTTCGCGTCGCAGTTTTTCAAGTACACATAGGCATTTCCCTCCGGGAGCATAACAAGTGAAAATGCAATCTTTTCCGTTAACAATGCTTGTCACAAGGTCTCCTTCTTCATCAATATAGGAAGCTCCCTGTTCGCGTGCCACTTCTTGGGCTGCAGGAGAGAGATAAGGCATCACTTTGGGCATCAGCGCATCCAGCCGTTCTTTCTCTTCCGGAAGCAGAGGCGCTCCTGCATCGCCCTCTATGCAGCATTCTCCGAGGCAGGTGTCAAGATCGCATTCAAAGTATCTCTCTACAACATCAAGCGAAACCAATGTGTCGTTTATCTGTATCATGTATTCTTTAGAATTTAGAATGAAGGGGTGTGGGGTTAGAATTTTGAATAAAAAATTTCGTCAGAAATCAGTCGGGAATAGCGGGCTCCGATTGGGCGATACCAAATCTGAACGCGATATTCATTCCGAGTCTCGTGCTTATTCCCTTCTATTATGCTTGGGTCTGGCTTAGGGTTGCTTCTTCGTGGCACAGCTACATATCGATAATTATAACTGCCCTGTTTGAGAGGCATCTCCAAAAGATATGCTCCTTGGTTGTAGTCATAATGCATTTTGCTTGAATCATCATGTTGAAAGCCCGTAAATTCCCCTTCAACGTAAACGTCGGCATTTACAGCCTCCGGAGTATCAAGACGGAAGTGGACTGTCACATAGTCAGCTCCCAAGTCAGAATCTGTAGAATTATATTCCCTTATAAGAAACCGACCTTGTTGCGTCTGATCGTAGCTATATTCCTTGTCACCCCTTTCTGTGTCAGGAGTCAACCATGCATGGTAGTTGCGACTTAGAAAACGCATTGAGTCTACATGCATGTCATTGTAGGTGGTGCGGATAGTCTCGAATCTCCGGAATTCATTGCCAGCCTTGAAGATAAGTTCCGGCAAGTGGCAATATATGATGTCTTTCCCTTCTATGCGGGATGGCGTCAGAAGAGTAGAGGCAGTGTAAGGAGCGTTGTTCTGAGTTATGTCAACACGCAGTCTTGAGTAAGGGTCGTCAATTTTTACATCGGTTGGCGATACTTTCAACTCAAGTTGTTGCCATTCAGTATTGAGTCCGCGGTCGGTCTGTGTCGACACTGTCGCGAAGATATCAGCTGAATGTTCTGACACCGAGAAACGAGCTTCCCCTAAAGTCTCGTCGGGATTGTCGCGTTCGAAAATCTGAAGGATATAATTGCCGGAAAGCAGAGGATCCATATCTTCGTTTGGAATAACGATCCTGTAATTGACGAAATGCACAAAAGTGTTAGATGAGAATGCCCAGTCATCAATGTCTGCGATATTGAACCCGTCAAGATACTCGGATTCCAATAGTCCCGATGGTTTCCAGTCGGGTCCGCAATGCACGAGTCTATACTGCAGGTCGCTGTAATCCTCGCTCCATTCATCGAAATTGATTATCAGGCGCTCATCACTGCCGAGACGAATGGAAGGAGACGACATAAAATCACCCTCCTTCATGATCTTCATCGACCGGAACCTCTCAGCATCTGCCGACAAAGTAAAAGCAATTGTCAGAATTAAACTAAGAATTTTTCTCATCGTTCACGCTTAGTTCTTTTTTTTTACGAATTTCGCATGCTCTAATTGCCTCATGAATAGGCGCTAAGCTAAAGTTGAACATTTAACGTCTGAGTATTGTCGGAGGCTCCGCCTATTCCAACTTCATACTCTCCAGCCAATGCCTCCATCTCTCCAGACTCAGGATTGTAGAAAGCAAAATCTTCAGGTGAGAGTTCGAATGTCACATCTTGCGATTCCCCTTTCTTCAGATGTATGCGACGGAAGGCACGCATCGTCTTATTGAGCGACTTGTCAGCTTTGTTCTTGATGTAGACTTGCACCACTTCGTCGCCGTCATAATCGCCGGTGTTCTTAACGTTTACACTCAGCAAGACACCCTTTCCGTCTTTTCCTGTTGCTTTCGGAGTGCCATATTCGAATGTGGTGTAGCTCAAGCCGTGGCCAAAAGCGTAGAGGGGTTTTTCAGTCATATAGCGGTAGGTGCGTCCTTCCATATCATAGTCTTCAAAGTCTGGCAGCTGAGAGTCATCCTTGTAGAATGTCACCGGAAGTCGTCCAGCCGGATTATTGAAGCCAAAAAGAGTCTCGGCAATAGCTTGCCCACCAGCTTCGCCCGGATACCATGCCTGAAGCACAGCGTCGCAAATCTCATCTTCTGAAGTAAGTCCCATTGCGCTTCCTGAGCAATTTACGAATACTATCTTCTTTCCCTGGTTCTTAAGCTGTCTGATAAGTTCGCGCTGCACTCTTGGAAGCTCGATAGTGGTGCGGTCACCCCCACGGAATCCTTCTACACTCACAGGCATTTCCTCACCTTCAAGAGCAGCTGAGATGCCACCGACAAATACCACAACGTCAGCATCTCCACAATCGGTGTCATATTCGATGCTGCGTCCGATGTCAAATTTCAACACTGCAATACCGGGCCTGTCGTTGACCCAGTCGATCTCGATATCGTAGCTCTTTCCTTTCTCAGCCTGGAAAGCATAAGCATAGTCGTTTGTAGGGTTGGATCCATAAGATTTAGCCACTCTTTCGCCGTTTATGTTCAGTGCTTTCAGACCTCTTGAAGCAGTCATATTGATAATGTATTCCCCACTTTCTTCGGGAGTGAATACGGTGGAGTAGGTGGCGGAGAAATTTTCAAGATTTACGCCCGGTGCAAATACGGTTGCGCCCCCTGTGCTCTTGTTGATCGGGAAACTGATGATTTCTGTTGCCACCGGCTCTCCTTCCTTGGCAGTGTTGTTCCAATAAGTGGCAGAAATTCCCTTATGCCCATTGTGTGAAAGCATGTCGAAAGTAGACAGAGTGTTATTATTCTTTACGTGGTCGCACCCTTTCAGGTATTTTGCATCAGGAGTAATGTCTCTGATGCCTTCAAGTACACTAATGGTGCGTGTGGGGAAACCGTTGTAGTTGCCCCATTGCATCACAGTGTCGGTTGCATTTGGACCCATAACCATAATTTTAGTGTCAGGTTTCAGAGGCAGGATACCATTGTTTTTCAACAGAGTCATTGACTTGCGGGCAGCCTCAAGAGCAAGAGCCTTGTGAGTCGGGCTGCAGATGTCGGCCTGTCCGAGAGAGTTCCATTCGCAGTCACTGTCTCCGAAGAGCTCGCCAAGACTGAGTCGGGCTTCGAGCAGCCGCATAAGGCTTGTATTGATGGCATCTTCAGTGATAAGGCCTTTGTCATAAGCTTCGCGGAGGCTCTGGTAGGCAGATCCGCATTCGAGGTCGGTCCCTGAGATCACAGCATCCGCGCTTGCCTCAACGGCAGATGGATGAGTGGCATGTGCATTTGGGCGGAAAAAGTCGCGAATTGCCCAGCAGTCGGACACTACAATCTTGTCATATCCCCATTTATTGCGGAGAATATCGTGGAGCAGTCGCTTATTGCTGCAACATGGTTCACCTTCAACGCGATTGTAAGCGCACATCACCTGTCCGACATTTGCATCCACCAGAGTCTTGAAAGCCGGAAGATAAGTTTCCCAAAGATCGCGAGGGTCAATGTCGCGAGCATCAAATGAATGGCGATTCCATTCCGGACCGCTATGCACAGCATAGTGCTTGGCGCAGGCAATGGTTTTAATATGATTAGAATCAGCAGGTCCCTGCAGACCTTCTACGGCAGCTTTCCCGAGCATCGATGAGAGGTAAGGGTCTTCGCCATAAGTCTCTTGTCCGCGACCCCATCGAGGATCACGGAAAATATTGACGTTAGGGGTCCAGAAAGTCAGTCCTTTGTATCTTGTGACCTCCTGATCGCCAAGCGTATTGTATTTGGCACGCGCCTCATCGCTGATGCAGCTGAAAATGTCGCGAATCAAAGAATCGTCGAACGAAGCAGCCATACCAATGGCTTGAGGAAAGACAGTAGCGAAACCGGCTCGACCGATTCCGTGAAGAGCTTCGTTCCACCAGTTGTATCTCTTGATTCCAAGGCGTTCGATGGCAGGACTGTCGTCCATCATCATGGCGATTTTCTCATCAAGAGTCAGTTCATTAAGCACCAAGGCAGCTCTTTCCTTTATGGGAAGGTCATTATCTTTATAACTTTTGGCAGAAGCAGAAAAGATTCCGCAAATTCCTATGGCAATAGTAGCCAAGGATGCCCATATCAAGTTTCGTTTCATAACAGTCGGTTTTGTAGTTAAAGCCTTTAGAGCCAATAAAGTCTAAAAAAGCCGGATCAAGACTATGTCTTGTCCGGCGATTTGTACACCCATGGGGAGTCGAACCCCAATCGATGGAACCGGAATCCATTATTCTATCCATTGAACTATGGGTGCCTTCTGCACTGCAAAGTTAATAAAAAATCTCTCGGTATGCAAATTTTTTTGTAACTGAAATTTTATGAGATGGGCTCTAAATGAAAAAGGGACGCGGACTGCCGGGGTGGATATACAATAAAATTGAATAGCGAGCGTTACCTATATATGTATATACTTAGGCAATATAATAAGTGTTTTGGGAGTGTGTTGGCGGCGTTTGCTGCCCTTTCCGCCCTGTCGGCTCATGGACAGCTGGCAGCCAACGCTTATTCGTTTTTGGATGTGTCGTCTGCTACACATGCACTTGCATTGGGAGGATATGGCATAGCAGTGGTCGGTCCGGATCCAATGATGGTTGACCAAAATCCGGCTTTGCTTGGACCTGAAGTTGGCCGGGTAGCCGCTCTCAGTTATATGCGTTATTTCGGCTCGTCAAACTTTGCAGCAGCCCGATATGCTCAGGGAGTAGGAGAAAGAGGCGCTTTCGCAGCCGGTGTCAGATATCTTGATTATGGAAGTATTGACGGATATACGGCAGATGGAAGTTATACAGGTTCGTTCAAGCCTCAGGATATAGCAGTGGAAGGCACCTATAGCTATGATTTCACCGATCGCTTGCGTGGCGGCATAAATGCAAAGTTCATATATAGCAATTATGAGGAGTATACGGCAATGGCTTTGGCTGCCGATCTTGGCCTCAATTATTATAATGAAGATAATGACTTGTCGATATCAGCTGTGATCAAGAATGCAGGAGGACAGGTGAAGCGATTCAATGAGGAATATGATCATTTGCCATTTGATGTGCAATTGGGATTTATGAAAGGGCTTGCTAACGGACCTTTTTCACTTGCAATCACGGCGCATCATCTGACTCATTGGAAATTGCCTTATTATAAGCATGATCAAAGTGGGTCAGGCACGGTCTCTACGGAGACTGAAGAGGCGGAATATAAGTTTATTCCTACGTTTTTCAGGCATTTGACGTTTGGAATTCAGTATTCTCCATCGGACAGATTTTATGCCGCATTGGGATATAATTACAAGTCGCGAGGCGACATGGGGCTATACCAGCGTAATTTCCTGACGGGTTTTTCAATAGGTCTTGGACTCAATGTAAAAGACTTCGCAATAGGGGTCAGCTTTTCCCAGCCGCACAAATCGGCAACTACATTGGGACTGAATCTTTACTACTATATATAAGTAGCTCACAAAAATTAAACGATATATGAAAACCAAGCGGCTTGAAAGATCTTGATATGATAACTGCGGCTAATCTTGGCCATCTTGGCATTGT
>CAZGGB010000076.1:0-14933 GCA_964525115.1 uncultured Sangeribacter sp.
AAAAGTTGGAGAAACACTGCAGCTGATAGAAACAGTCCTTCCTGAAGACGCAACCGACAAGTCCGTCACATGGACGTCAAGCGATGATAACATTGCTACTGTCGATCAAACTGGGAAGGTGACTGCTGTCTACAAAGGCTCTGCTACCATAACAGCCACTTCCGCCAACGGGCTGACCGCCTCTTGCGAAGTTTCTGTAAAAATTCCGGCAACCGGAATATCCTTAGATAAGCTTGAAATAACAATTGAAAAAGGGTCAACTGAGCATTTGATCGCGACTACGACTCCTATTGATACATCCGACGAAATTATATGGTCTTCAAGCGATGAAGATGTTGCAACAGTATATGACGGAGTTGTGTATGCAAAAGGTGTTGGCTCTGCTATTATATATGCACAATGTTCTGATAATATAGCATCATGCTCAGTAAAAGTCATCATATCTCCTGCAGACATAAGTCTCAGCACTGAATCAGAAACCCTTTATGTGGGACAAGCTACAACATTGATCCCCAATATCTCTCCGGATGAGGCTACAGACAAGACTGTGACATGGTCTTCCGAAAATGAAGATGTTGCAATTGTAGATAGTAATGGTAAGGTGACAGCTGTCGCAATCGGAACTTCTATTATAACTGCAACTACAGTAAACGGATTAAAAGCTACTTGCATAGTTAAAGTTATCCCAACTCCTGCTAATAGCATAAACCTCAATAAAGAGACGCTATCGCTGAAGGTTGGAGAATCCGAATTGCTGATTGCAAAAGTTCTTCCTGACAATACGACAGATAAGAAAGTGACATGGACCTCAAAAGATCAGAGCATTGCCAAAGTAGACAATGATGGGAATGTCACCGGAATCGCACTCGGCGAAACTATCATCACAGCCACTTGTGGCAATGCATCTGCATCTTGCACAGTGACCATAATACCAACTCCTGTAGAATCGGTATCCTTAGACAAGACTGAACTTGACCTTACAGTAGAAGAAACATACATTTTAAAAGCAACCATTCTTCCGGAGAATGCATCCGACAAGAGTGTAAGCTGGGAATCAACCGACGCTTCAATTGCTACTGTCTCTGCCAATGGCGAAGTCTCTGCAATAGCACCTGGCACTGCCACAATAATCGTCACTACCACAAATGGATGTAAAGCTCAATGCTCGGTGACAGTTGCTTCGAAAGTTATATCTGCTGTAACCATAACTTTGAGTCAAGATGTTGCCACTATTCCGGTTGGCCAATCAATTAATTTGATTGCTACTGTCTTGCCGGATAATATAGCTGACAAGACAGTGACTTGGACTTCAAATAATAATACTGTTGCCAGTGTGAATTCTGACGGAACAATCGTTGCCAATTCACCGGGTGAAGCTATAGTGCGGGCTTCTTGTGGAAATGCTTATGCAGAGTGCAAGGTGTATGTAGTAGCCAAGTCTTTAGGAGAAATAATACTCAGCAACACTTCTCTTGCCCTTATCGTTGGAGATCAGACTGATCTTACTGCAACCATTTATCCGAGTGATACTTCAGTCAAGACATTGACATGGAAATCATCTGATGAGAATATAGTGACAGTTTCAGGAGCAGGAATGACAGTCGACGTCTTCGCTCTTAAAGCAGGAACTGCTACTATAACTGTCTTATCTGAAAATGGACTTTCAGCAACATGCGTAGTCAACGTTAGTATTATTCCCGTCAGTGATATTATAATCGACAAAACGGAATTAACCCTTGAAAATGGAAAAACCGACATTCTGACTGCTACGATTATCCCTGATAATGCCACTGACAAGAGTATCACGTGGAAATCATCAGATTTGAATGTCGCCACTGTTTCAGACAATGGATTGGTAACTGCCACAGGAGTAGGAGTTGCAACAATATATGCATCTGCATCTAATGGTAAAACAGTATATTGCAACGTGACTGTAACAGAAAAGGTTATCTCTGATCTTTCTATCTCCCTCGACAGGACACAATTAGACCTCTTTATTGGAAGCACCCAAAAATTGACCCCGACCGTGACTCCCGATGATATCGCAGACAAGACATTATTATGGAAATCAAGCGATGAAAAAATTGCCAATGTTGATTCTGACGGAAATGTGACCGGCATAGCACTCGGAGAAGCCGTTATTACTGTGGCATGTGGAGATGCCATTGCAACGTGTAATGTCAAAGTGGTTCCTATTGAGGTGGAAAGTATCACTCTCTCCAACTCCAACCTCCTTATGAGAGTAGGCAAGATTGCCGATCTGACAGCAATTATTTTGCCAGCTAATGCCTCGGATCAGGCCATTACCTGGTCTATATCTGATGCGTCGATTGCCACTTTAGAAGTGGTGGATGGCAAAGCAATTGTGACTGCTCTGAAAGAAGGGACAGCTAAAATTATAGCTAAAGCTTCTAACGGAGTTGAAGCCATTTGCGACTTGACAGTCTCTATCATTGCCGTAGAGAAAATCAAGATAAACGACATTATTGATGGCAAACTCGAACTGGATCTTGGGAAATCCAAGATTCTTACAGCTACCGTAAGCCCTGATGATGCGACTGATAAGACTGTGACATGGAAATCATCCAACCCTGAAGTAGTCTCCATTTCAGCCGACGGTCAAATAACTGCTGTAGCCGGAGGATCTGCAACTATCTACGCCTCTTCTTCCAATGGTCTGACCGACGAATGCGTAGTTACAGTTCCGCTTCCTATTGTCCCTGTCACAGAAATCACGCTATCGCAACCGGAACTCCTGATGAGGGAAGGTTTCGATGCAGAGCTTATTGCAATAGTGAAGCCGGAAAATGCAACCGACAAATCAGTCTTTTGGAAATCGGACAATGAAGATGTGGCTAAAGTGGATCAAAACGGTAAGGTCTATGCCCTTACATCCGGAACTGCTGTCATCACTGTCTCTTCAGTACCATACCCTGAAATTAAAAATCAGTGTAAGGTCATAGTTATGAAAGAGAGTGATATTATTCCGGTAAAGGAAATAAGTATCAATGAGCGTCCCTCTGATGGATCATCTTTAATACTGGAGTATGACAATCCGACTCAATTGACAGTCACTATTTTGCCGGTAAATGCCACGGATAAGTCCGTGACTTGGAAATCATCCAACCCGGAGGTCGCCACCGTTTCTTCTGATGGCAAAGTCACTGCTATCAACGGTGGGGATGCAATAATCTATGCTTCCTCGTCCAATGGTCTGACCGCAGAATGTAATGTCACAGTCCCTGTTCCTGTCACTGAAATAACTCTATCACAACCGGAACTGTTGATGAGGGAGGGATTCGCTGCAGAACTTATCGCAATTGTCAAACCTGAAAATGCGACCTTCAAATCTTTAATTTGGAATTCTGACAATAAAGAGGTTGCCACAGTGGATGAAAACGGTCTGGTGACTTTCTCGCAGCGCGAAATGGTCAATGCATTGCAATCAGGCACTGCAACCATTACTGTGACCTCAGCCAAATATCCTTCTATAAAAGCGGAATGCAAAGTCACAGTTGTGCTTCCAATAATCGCTGTGGAAGATATTGTATTAAATATAATTGATGAAAATATTGAGATGACTGTTGGAGACACTCACACCATAGTTGCCACGATCACTCCCGATGACGCCACAGACAAGACAGTGACCTGGGAATCTTCCGACAAGACTATCGCTGAGGTCAATTCTGAGGGCGTTGTGACTGCCGTCAGTCCCGGTGAAGCCATAATATATGTTTCTTCTTCCAATGGTATCACCAAGGAATGCCATGTGAAGGTATTAGCAAAAATCATTGCTCCTACTTCTATAACTCTCGACAAAAATGAAGCAGAACTGTTTATCGGCGACAATCTGTTACTTAATGCAACGATAGCTCCTGAGGATGCCTCAGACAAGACTGTTGTTTGGGAATCAAGCGATGAAAAAGTGGCAACCGTCGATGCTTTTGGCAATGTGAATGCCCTTGCTATCGGCGAGACCATAATCACTGCTTCATGCGGCAACGTATCAGCCACTTGCGTCATAACAGTGCTTCCGATAATGCCGACAAGCGTCACGCTCTCTAATCCGGAATTAATTATTCCTGAAGGAGACGTTACTGACCTGATTGCAATTGTATTCCCCGAGAATGCAACAGACAAGAGTGTCACATGGAAATCGGATAATGAATCGGTTGCCACTGTCGACGAATATGGAAATGTAAAGGCTATTAAAGCTGGAAATGCGACAATAACCGTTACTACTATCAATGGCAAGATTGCCTATTGTGCAGTCACTGTCTTTACCGAAATCATCCAACAAGTGACGGACATCATCCTCGATAAAAGCGAGCTCACTCTCATCGAAGAAGAAAGCTACAAGCTCAACGCAACTATATTGCCTTCGGACGCGTCTGACAAGACTATCACATGGATTTCATTAAATCCTGCTATTGCTTCAGTGTCTGACGATGGAACCGTGACAGCTCATGTCCCGGGCAAGACTACAATAATGGCTTCTTCTTCCAATGGTATCTCTAAATCTTGCGAAGTGACTGTGCGTTTAACCACTTTCGACGATGGAATATTACGCTATAAAGTTATTTCTGATAATACAGTTGAAGTAATAGGTCTGGTCAATCCCGACACAGAGTCTGTTAAAATTCGTCAGGAAGCCACATATTCTTCCCCCTATTTGACAAAGAGTTTTTCAGTCACTACAATCGGGAAAGATGCTTTCTCAGATAGCAACGACCTTAAGAAAGTCATAATATTTACTGAGAATATTCCGGCAATTGAAGGGAATCCGTTCCCCTTGAGCACAACAATTTATGTAGCCGATACGGAGGAATACAAAAAAGATCCGGATTGGGGCAAAATCCCTAATACCATCAAAGGCTTCGTGACAATTGATGCTCCTTCAGAAAATCCTATATTCTCTCTGAATGAATCAATCCAGATTTCTTCAGATATAGTGATTGACGACAAACCGACATTATGGACATCAAGCAATGAAGCGATTGCAACGGTAGACAACTACGGTAAGGCAAGCCTTCATTACGTAGGACAAACCACAATCACTGCAACATGCGACGGATATTCGGACAGCTTTGTTCTTACCGTCAATCCTCTTAGAGGCGATGCCAATTGGGACGGAGTAGTGAATGTAGCAGATCCTGTCAACGTTGCCAACTATGTAGTCAAGAAAAACAATAATCTCATCAACTGGGAACCTTCTCAATGGGGATCACCGGCTTCTTGGACCCGTGGATATTGGAATGGGTTCTACAATATCAGCTCGGATATCAACGGACAAGAAGGAATCACAGTGTCGGATGCTTCAGAGGTAGTATCTATAATTTTATCGCAAGCATCCCCGGCTTATACTCCACGCATGATTAAAGGAGCTGAATCTTTTGAAGAGGGTGCGGATGCGCTCACTACATGCAATATCACTCCTATTGATATGAATATATTCTCAATACCCGTCAAACTTGACAACAGTGAGGAATACGTGGCACTGCAGGCTGATATCAGAGTTCCGGCAGGAATGATTCTTCAGGATGTGAAAGCAGGCAAACGGACTGCAAACCACAGGTTGAGTTCAAGAAGAATCGACGACAGCTCTATGCGAGTAGTTCTGTTCGACCTCAACAACTCTGCGTTTGCAGACAATGGAGAAGCCATCTTTGAGGTATTAGTGAATGGCGACCCAGCTTCTGAAGCAAATATAGACATTACTAATATTGTAGCTTCCGATATCAATTCTAACTGCCATATTTTGATAATGAAATCGGATGAGGGCATCACCGGTCTTGAAACTGTCTCAATCAATGAGGTCTCAATTAAGACTTGGGAAAATGAATTATATGTCGGCAACGCAAAAGGCATGAACATTACTGTCTGCACTATCGACGGAGGTATAGTCAAGTCTTATGTTGCAGGTTCTGATTCCGAGACCATTGGTTTGACCAAGGGAATATATATCGTCACAGTTGATAAAAAGACAGTTAAAGTTGCTGTAAAATAAGAATAGGTTTGCGTCATGAAAAAACATTTTAAGATATATACATTTCTGATTCTACTTTTCTGCTGCATATCATCAGCAAATGCAGCCGATAAATTTTATGTGAATCCAATGCTTCTTGAGGCAGGGAAAAACGCCACAATAGATTTTCTGCTTGACAACGATAGTCCATATTATGGATTCCAAGCAGACGTGGAGCTTCCTGTGGGCATTACAATGAGAAGTATGTCGCTTGACAAATCGAGAACTGACAGCAACTATGACATTACAAGCAATATAGATAATGGTAAAATTCTGATTGCTTCTTTCTCATCCGACCATACTCCGATAAGTGGATCCAGGGGCACCCTATTGTCGATGGATGTCGACGTGTCGGCTGATTTCAAGGGAGGAGTACTGACCATTTCAAATATTATTTTTGTCAGCGATAATAATAAAGACATAAAGCTACCGGATAGTTCCACAATGATAGGCCTGTATGTCCCAGTCAGCAGCATCTCTCTGAATCAATCTTCGGCATACTTAAAGGTTGGTGAGACACTTACACTTTCGCATACAATTCTTCCTGAGAATGCAACCGACAAGACCGTGACATGGTCTTCCGACAATTCTGGAATTGCTACCGTGGATGCAAACGGCAATGTGACGGCACTCGCTCTTGGTCAGACTATAATTACCGTATCATGTGGTGAAAAAAGTGCCGATTGCATCGTGACAGTAATTCCGACTCCAGTAGAAAGCATCATCATAAGCAAGGAGAGTGTAGAGCTGATGGTGGGCAAGAGTTTTGAATTGAGCGCGACAGTGCTTCCGGATGATGCGACAGATAAAACTATCTCATGGACATCAGACAATACAGATATTGCTGTCGTCGATGCCTTTGGAAAGGTCACAGCCAAGGCTCTCGGCCAAGCCACCATTATAGCTTCATCTGGCAATAAGAATGCCTATTGCTCAGTGACAGTAATTCCAACTCCTGTGGAAAATATTATCATAAGCAAGGAGAGTCTGGAGATGTTTGTGGGCAATAGTTTTGAATTGATCGCAACAGTGCTTCCGGATGATGCAACAGATAAAACTATCGCATGGACATCAAGCAATGAAAACATTGCGACAGTCGACGACTCAGGAATTGTCACTGCACTGTCAATTGGCGAAGCGATTATTACTGCATCATGTGGCAACGTAAAAGCAATCTGCAAGGTTAGTGTAGTTCTTTCCCCAGTTGAAAAAATAATTCTAAGCAAAGAGGAAGCAGAGCTTGAAGTAGGTGAAACTATAACCATCGAAGCCGAAGTGCTACCGGAAAATATTTCCGGCATGATAGTAATGTGGTCTTCTGAAAACACAGATGTAGCAACCGTTGACGCAAACGGAAATGTCACAGCCCAAGCTCTCGGAGCAACAACTATCACTGCCACTTATGGCAATGCGACTGCAACTTGCAAGGTGACGGTCGTTCCTACTCCCGTGAAAAGCATATCTCTCACAAATACAGAACTCATTATGAGAGAAGGATACTCTACTGAACTTATCGCTATTGTTCGCCCTGACAATGCTACCGACAAAAGAGTTACATGGTCTTCGGACAATGAGAATATAGTGACCGTAGATGCCAATGGAAATGTCTATGCTAAGGCGGTAGGATATGCAACAGTCACTGCCACTTCAGTATCCGACCCTTCAATAAAAGCTGATTGTAAAGTGACAGTATTGGATCTTTCGGGATTCATCGCAGTAAATGACATATTGCTCAGCGACTATGAGCTTACCATGAATGAAGGAGAAAATTACTCGTTGACAGCAACTATACTTCCGGAATACGCAAGCGATAAGACTGTCACCTGGAAATCTTCCGATCGTTCAGTTGCAACTGTTGATGAAAATGGCAAGGTTACTGCTATCCGACACGGTTCTGCAATTATATATGCTTCTTCTTCCAATGGTCTTACAGTGGAATGCAACGTTACTGTAATACATGTAGGCGACGTTGAGGTGTCGGGCATTTCACTCTCCAACACCGAACTCCTAATGAGAGAAGGATTTACTGCTGAACTGTTTGCAATAGTTCATCCCGATAATGCTTCCGATAAGAGCGTGACATGGACTTCTACCGACGAGTCTGTAGCAACCGTTGATCAAAATGGAATCGTTACTGCTATAAAGCAGGGCACTGCGATAATTGCCGCTACCACTGCAAACGGATTAGTAGCTTATTGCAACGTAACGGTGGTGCCTAATGTGACTGCTGTGGAGCAGATTATTCTTAGTGAGACATCTCTTGAGATGGAGATTGATGAGACTCATCTTTTGATAGCCACAATCCTCCCCGAAGATGCTACTGACAAAACCGTGACTTGGAAGTCATCAAATCTGTCAGTTGCCACTGTCTCTGAAGATGGAACAGTGACCGCCATAAGCACCGGAACTGCCATAATATACGCTTCATCATCAAATGGTCTGACTGCCGAATGCGTCGTAACTGTAGTGACCGGAGAAATTGAAGTGACAAGACTATCTCTTTCTAACACCGAACTCCTCATGAGAGAGGGATATACAGCTGAAATTTTTGCTATTATATACCCCGAAAATGCTTCTGACAAGACTGTGATTTGGACGTCAAGCGATGAGTCTGTCGCTACGGTGGATCAAAATGGAAATATAACCGCAATAAAGCAAGGAAATGCAATCATAACAGCTACTACAGCCAACGGCTTGACTGCCAACTGCTATGTGACGGTTGTACCCGTAGTAATCGCTGTAGAAGAAATTATACTTAGCGAGACTTCTCTCGTGATGGAGATTGACGAAATTCATTCCCTTACGGCTACCATACTTCCCGAAGATGCTACAGACAAGACTGTCACTTGGAAATCTTTAGATGAATCTGTTGTAATAGTTTCTAATGATGGAACTGTGACTGCTGTTGGTGCCGGAACAGCAACAATCTACGCTTCTACATCCAATGGTCTGACTGCCGAATGCTCAGTGATTGTCAATCCTGGTGAAATCGCCGTGATCAGTATCTCTCTTTCAAATACTGAACTTCTGATGAGAGAAGGATACACTGCAGAACTAATTGCTTTAGTGCGACCGGATGATGCCACCGACAAGAGAGTGACATGGTCATCATCCGACGAGTCAATAGCCACAGTGGATCAAAACGGTATTGTGACTGCGATAAAGCAAGGTAAGGCAATTATTACTGCAACTTCTGTCTATGATCCCACTGTAAAAGCTGATTGCTATGTGACCGTAGAGCCGGAGACAAAAATTATCGCTGTCTCAGAAATAATAATCAGTGAGACCAGTCTTATTATGGAGATTGAAGAGACCCATACTCTGACAGCTACTGTTCTCCCTGATGATGCTACAGACAAAACGATCACTTGGAAATCGTCTGACAAGTCGGTTGCGACAGTTTCTGAAGATGGCGTTGTGACTGCCGTGAGTGCCGGAAACGCGGTAATTTATGCATCTTCATCTAATGGCTTGACAGCAGAATGCAAAGTGACAGTAAATCCGGGTATAATACCTGTCACCGGAATTTCCTTGACGAATACTGAACTTTTGATGAGGGAAGGGTACACTGCAGAGTTGATCGCAATCATCAGTCCTGATAATGCTACCGACAAGTCTGTCACATGGACTTCGAGCGATGAGTCCGTAGCCACAGTGAATCAATATGGCACAGTGACAGCTATCAAGCAGGGAACTACAACCGTCACGGCTACCTCTTCCAACGGCATCAAAGCAAATTGCTTCGTGACTGTAGTGCCGGTTGTAATTGCTGTTGAAAAAATTATTATTAGCGAGACATCAATTGAAATGGAGATATCTGACACTCATATCTTGACTGCAACGATACTTCCGGAGGATGCTACAGATAAGACTGTGACTTGGAAAACCTCTGACAGAGACATAGCGATTGTTTCAGCAGAGGGAGTGGTGACTGCAGTCAGTGCAGGTTCTGCTGTGATATACGCATCTTCGTCAAATGGTCTGACCGCTGAATGCTCCGTTACGGTGAATCCAGGTGATATTGCAGTGACCGGAATTTCCTTGACTAATACTGAACTCCTCATGAGAGAAGGATACACTGCTGATTTGATTGCTATCGTACACCCTGACAATGCTACCGACAAGAGCGTGGTGTGGGCATCAAGCGACGAGTCTATAGCTACTGTAGATCAAAATGGCTTAGTGTCTGCTATCAAGCAGGGCATCGCCTTAGTCTCGGCAACTGCATCAAATGGCATGAATGCATACTGTACAGTGACGGTAGTGCCTGTCATCATTGCTGTGGCTGATATCTCTATAAGCAAATCTGAGCTTACCCTTACTGAAGGAGATTTCTATACTTTGACAGCAACCGTGATGCCTGAAGACGCTACTGACAAGACAGTGACGTGGAAATCTTCTGACCGAGCTGTTGCAACAGTGGCTGAAGATGGCACGATATCTGCTTTAAGCGCCGGCACCGCAGTCATCTATGCATCCTCCTCCAACGGTCTTACTGCAGAATGCGCTCTGACAGTTATCCCAAGAACTATCGTAGTGACAAATATAACCATCGATGCAAGTTCACTTACTCTGATGGAAGGAGAATCCGCTACTTTAACTGCGACTATCGAACCCTCTGATGCCACAGATAAGAGCGTAACTTGGTCTTCAAACAATACTGATATTGCAAAAGTAGAAGATGGAATTGTGACCGGACTCAAACCCGGCATCGTCACAATCACGGCAAAGACCTCAAACGGAAAGAATGCTTACTGCACTGTAACCGTGCTGGAACGCCCCCTAACTCCCAAGCAACTACTCAGAAAAGGAGACGGCACAAGCTGCACGTTTATTACCATGATGGATCTTTCAGATTCCGAACTGTCAGAGCTTGGATACAGATTTGTATATGGATACACTGACGGAAATGGTCAATCCCACGTCATTACTGAGTCTCCTCTCCGCTACTGCCACACCACTTCTGAAATATACAACTCTCCTTCTAATGACTTCTGGGTGTTTGCAGTGATTACAAATGAAGATGGAAAGATACTCAATAGCAACCTGCGCCATCTTGACGGAAGAGAAGAAGTATGTTTCGACATATCAAAATTTGGATTCACAACAAAAGGAAGCAGCGATGTGGCTACCATAGAGATGGACGACTTGATTACAATTACGCCATCGGGTATTTATGTCGCGGCCAACAACTCAAGCGATTTGCACGTGGCTCTTTATTCAATGACAGGATCTTTGCTCTACTCCAAATCTTATGACGGAGAATCGCGTGAAAGAGTACTTGTAGAATTCAACAAATTAACTCCAGACGCTTATGTTCTTACTGTAGTATGCGGAGGGAAAGTGATTTCAAAGAGAATAGTAGTCAGATAAAATGGATTTTTCAATAAAATGAAAATATTAAATAAATATATTATTGCCGCTGCCGCTATAGCATCTGTTTCGGTGGCATCAGCTCAGAGCAGAGACAACGATAAATTTGCTATCAAGGTCACCGCCGAACGAAGCATCGGAGATGTGATTGCGTCAGATTTTGTCGTGAATGACATAAGTTCTAAATCTTCTTCTTCTGAGCTTGGAATAGAGTTTGGATGGAGAATCTGGAACCAGAAAAGAAATGTATTGGAAGCGAATGTAGGTGTAGGATATGCTTCTACTACCTTAAATGCCAATATGCCAGGCATTGATTTCCATTACTCAGCTCCGGCTGCTGCAGATATGGATATGGAGCCTTACATCCGCTATTATGAACTTTCAGGGTTGTCACAAAAAATTCGTACGGAGAGAATCGCAATTCCTCTTTATGTAAATTACCGCTATAAATTCAGCAAAGTATTCAGTATTCACGCTTTGCTCGGATTTAAGTTTGGCTTCAATTATTCGTCAAAAGTCATAGCATCTTCAGGAAGCGCCAAAAGCTATGGAGTCTACCCTCAGTATGACAATCTTTTGATCGATGCCCCTTACATGAATCAGTTTGGCGAATCAGAAATCAACAAAGAAAATACTATAAAACCATCTGTCAACACTTTCATTCCGGCATTTTTAACCGGTGTCGGTGCTGAATTGCGAATATGGGGTCCTTTGGCAATCGGAGCCTCATTAAGATATGAGGGAAGTATGGGCAATATTTTTAAGTCAAAAAATGAGGATATTTATAGTTTCGATAGCACGAATGCTCCAGTGACATACACTGTCGCCGATGGGCAAAAAGCGAGGGATTTATCTTCTTATTTCTATGATTCCTATATGTCAAGAATCTCATATGCCGTTTCACTCATCTTCCGATTCTAATTTATTAGTTAGAATAAATTGTAAAAATTAGAGGCACGTCTTAGACGCGCCTCTATATATTTTTATCGTTGAACGTTGATCATTGATAGTTTATCGTTAATCGTTGATTGATCAATGTTCATGGTTATGATATCCATAGCAGATAGGATTGAAGCAATTGTCATAGCGCAAGTGAAGTCCATCACCAAGATCCACTACATATGTCACGCCTTCACGAGTGATTCCTTGCACTGATGAGCCGGGGAATCGAAGAGCTATATGATCGGCTATAGCAGAAGGAACTTCTACTTGACTTGCAGTGCTGACTGCAGGTGCCGGAGCGGGAGCTTCAACTGTTGCCGGAGTTGCCTTTGCCTCCGGAGATGCATCGGGAGATGCGCTTTCTGCCATTGCATTGATTCCTACGATTGAGAGAGAAATTGCGACGATAGAGGTAAATAACTTTTTCATAGCTTTAAAGATTAAGTGTGTTAATAATATGTGTGTTTTCTCAAGTATGATTTTGTGTTTTTCAGTATTAAATCAAGTTTTTTGATTTTTATACCTTCTAAACATTATTTAAACCTTATTGGTTCATTTACTGTATGTTACAATTTTATTAAACATCTGCCATGATTTTGAAACATTATAGCTATCTATCCCATTTTCAGGCAATTTGAGCACACATCTTTCGTAAGCAGCCATATCTTCAGGATCAAAAATATAGCTCTCGCAATCAAACTTTGGGGCTTTTTCTGATGGGGCTTCGATTTCTATCAGCTCCGGACAGCAATTCATCATCAATTCTCCAAGCAAACGATCATTAGCAGGAAGACGCACCTTTTGAAGCGAATCACAATCAGAAAAGGCATACGATTCAATCTCCTCAAGGCTGTCAGGAAGAATAGCTTCTTTTAGTGATGTGCAAAATGAAAAAGCATTATGCCCAATATGCTTCAATGAGGAAGGAAATTCCAACTCATCGAGGCTGGAACAGTAAGTGAAAGCATTACTTCCAATATCTTCAAGAGACAATGGAAAATTGATCGATTGAAGAGCCTCACATTCGCTGAAAGCCTGAAATCCTATCTTTGTCAATCCGGGGGGCAGCGTCACCTTATGCAATGATGTACACCCTAAAAACGCATAATCCGGAATTTCTGTGATGCCACATCCGGATGCTATCTCCACTTCCTCTATGTCAATACGATCTATATACTCTCCTTCTTTTATTGGAGAGGTAATGACGAGCCGCTCAGAAAAGATATTCTCTGAACCAACCAATGTTAAAGCTAAAAGGCAATTTATTTTCAGCAACTTACGAACATTATTAAAAACACATTGGCTTTTTATAGTTTTTTTTCGAATTTTTCTGAACATTTTATATTCCATATTGTTTTAAATGTATAAATCGTTTCATGATGTTAGGTTAGTTCGAAAGTATTATGGAAAACTTTCAAAAAACAGCGGCTTGGGAAAGTAGCTGTTTTTTTTATCTCCGAACGCGAACAATAAATTAAAACTACAGTAAGCAAACGGCTACATAGTATTCCTTAAACTTTGATGCAATGCATAAAGCCTCTTCTTTTTCATGGAAAAGTCCAAACACAGTTGACCCGGATCCCGACATAGCAGCATAAGATGCTCCAGAAGACAAAAGCATATTCTTTATTTCTCCAAGAATGGGATGTCCCGGAAACAGAGACCCTTCGAAGTCATTGACCATTTTTCCATTCCAATCTTCAATGTCCATTTCAATAATATCTTGCAAACTCTTCTCCGGCTTAACCGGATGCACACCGGCAAAGGCTTCCTTAGTAGAGATAGAAACTTCAGGCTTTACAAGCAGACACCATATTCCCGACAAATCAAGATCTATTGGCTCCAACCTCTCCCCTACCCCTTCAGCATAGCAAGGCACATTATATATAAAGAAAGGACAATCAGCACCAAGTCGCAAAGCCATCTCTGCCAATTCCTCTTTATTAAAAGGATATCCGCTCAGTTCATTTAGCATGCAAAGCACTCCGGAAGCATCTGCGCTTCCTCCTCCAAGACCTGCACCATCAGGCAAATGCTTTTCAAGAGTAATCAAATATTCACCAAGATCAGGATACTCTTCCTTAAACACTTTCCATGCTTTATAGACTAAATTCTTCTCAAGCGTACAGTCAACCTGTCGGCCCGTAAAACGAAATTCTGTCTTCTCTGCCGGGGTTATCTCAAGAATATCGCAGAATGGCTCCGGATTCTCTGGAGTTCCGTTATACTTCCCTACAGGATAAAACACAGTCTCAAGGTCATGATATCCATCAGGGCGCTTTCTTACTATATTTAGTCCAAGATTCAACTTGGCATTCACAAACTTTATCATTTGATCAATTTTGAATTAATTGAGTTTTGAATTTGAAATTATTAAGATTTGATTCTGACAATTGAGAGGTCGGAGACCTCTCGATTATTCTGAAACCCCAGACTTCAGTCTGGGGTAACCGGGAAAAGCTCTGTAGCCTCGGAGAGGCGCTTTATGGTATCTTCATTTTTATTTCGCTGTAGGGGAACATACATACAAGTAATCCGGACCTCAACCCTAAATAGCAAGTAAACGCCATCCAGAGCATCCATAGGGTGTGGC
>CAZGGB010000077.1:0-14926 GCA_964525115.1 uncultured Sangeribacter sp.
GCCTCAAGATTATCTCGCATTTATCATATCATTAATTTTTGCGAGCTACTTAGCAGAATATTATATTAACGTAGTAAATCGAAGAAATAATGAATAGTGATCCGAAAGAGTGCTTGTATTGCACCAATAATGATACGCTGCACAATCTTATGATCGAGATAATGCCGCTGAATGTCTCAAGAGCATTCCTTTTCAAGGAACAGACTTATCGTGGACGTTGTCTTGTGGCTTATAATGGACATGTCAATGACCTAAATGAGCTTTCTGATGAGGAGCGGAATGCATTTATGAAAGATGTAGTGTGCGTCACCCGCGCTATGGACAAAGTGTTTCATCCAGAGAAGATAAACTACGGAGCTTATAGTGATAAGCTGTCGCACCTTCATTTCCATCTTGCTCCTAAATATGTAGACGGGCCTGATTATGGAGGAATTTTCCGTATGAATCCGGGTGAGGTCTATCTCACTGACGAAGAATATACCCGGATGGTGGAAGATATGCGCACAGCACTTAAAGAAATTATGTAGGATTTATATGAATCTTAAATGTCCGAACTGCAATACGACTTTTGAGGTCGATGAAAATCATTATGCAGCGCTTCTCGCTCAGGTGAGAAACGCTGAATTTGATGCTGAAATACAGCGACGTCTCCAGGAAGTGGCTGAGGTGCAGAAAGCTAAGGAAGAATCTGATCGGGCTAAAGCAGAACAGAAACTTGAAAAGACAGTGTCTGCCAAGGATTCAGAAATCAATTCTCTAAAGTCGGAGATTGAGCGTCTTAAGGCTATGATGGAGAGTTATGATACTGTAAAAAAAGCAGATATAGATGCAATTACGGCAAAGTCGACACAGCGTTTGTCTGAGATGACCGCCATGAAGGATAAAGAAATTTCCGACCTAAAGAGCAAAATCAAGGAGAGTGAAGCTAAGCACAAACTTGATCTTACTAATGCGCTGAATAGCAACCGCGAGGAATTGCATAAGAAGGAGAATGAAATCACCGAACTTACATCTAAGCTTGAATCTCAAAAGACTGAAGCGAAAAACCGTGAACTCGAACTTCGAAGTAGCCATGAGGTGATGATAAAGGCTAAAGACGAGGAGATCGAACGGTATAAGGACATGAAGAGTCGTCTTTCTACAAAGATGATAGGGGAGACACTTGAGCAGCATTGTCAGAATACTTTTAATCTTGCCAGAAGTATGGGGCAGTTTGCCGATGCATATTTCGAGAAAGACAACGATGCGAGTGGAGGCACAAAAGGAGACTTCATCTTCCGTGATTTCATTGATGGCCAGGAGTGTCTTTCGATTATGTTTGAGATGAAGAATGAGGCTGATACAACTGCTACCAAGCATAAAAATGAGGATTTTTTTGCCAAACTCGATAAGGACCGTAATGACAAGAATTGTGAGTATGCTGTGCTTGTGAGTCTCTTGGAAATTGATAACGAATTCTATAATAATGGTATTGTCGATGTTTCATATCGATATCCAAAGATGTTTGTAGTCAGGCCTCAGTTTTTTATGCCCGTGATTGCTCTTCTTTCAAAGGCTGCCAGAAGGAGTGCCGAGACTGTTATTGCTCTGCGAGCGGAACTTGTGGAGGCTAAGGCTCAGAGCATTGATGTGACTAAGTTTGAGGAGCGACGCGATAAGTTCGCAGCTGAATTTATGAAATTCGTGGATGGGCATCGCAGGAAACATGAGGATGCTATGGATTCTATTGATAAGGCTATTGCAAGCGCGGAAAAACAGATAGATTCCTTGCGAAAGATAAAGAGCCTCTTCGATACAAGCACTCAAAAACTTGTACGTGCCGGAGAAGTAATTGAAAATGATTTCACAATTAAAAAACTTACTCACGGCAATCCAACTATGCGAGCTAAATTTCAAGAAGCTCGCACGATGATTGATAGAAATGCTCCAGAACTTACTTAAGTAACAGATTGAAAGTCATGGAATGTGAATATAATAAAGATTTAGATTCAACTTCTGAAGAAGTTAAACTTGGCAGACATGTGACATGGGTAGGTTTTTGGACCAATGCCGCACTTTCCGTTTTTAAAATACTTGCCGGTGTTTTTGGTCGGTCATCAGCTATGATTGCTGATGGTGTCCATTCTGCTTCTGACCTCGTGACGGATATAGCCGTATTGATTGTGATCGGTGTATCTCGTAAGAAGGCTGACTCATCTCATTCTTACGGACATGGAAAGATAGAAACATTTGTGACTTTCATCATTTCCTTGCTCTTGGCTGCTGTTGGCATAGGTATTCTGGTGGATGGTGTGGAAAGAGGAATTGCTTTCTTCAAAGGTAGTGAAATCCTTCAGCCTACTTGGATAGCTTTGGCGATGGCCGTTGTCTCCATACTTGTGAAGGAATGGTTGTTTCGTTATACCCGTTCTGCTGCCAGAAAAATTGCATCATCTGCAATGGAGGCAAATGCTTGGCATCATAGATCAGATGCTTTTTCTTCTTTGGCTACACTTGCGGGTGTGGCGGGCGCTATGTTTCTTGGTCCCGGCTGGCGTTTTCTTGATCCGCTGGCGGCGGTAGTGGTGAGTGCTCTAATTATTGCCATGGCTTGCAATATGGCTAAGTCATCTGTGAAAGAGCTTTTGGAGGCATCTTTACCTAAAGAGGAGTCTGACAGAATAAGCAATATCATAATATCTACCCCCGGAGTAAAAGATTTCCATCATCTACGATCTCGGAGTAATGGAAACACGAAGATTATTGATTTCCATATAAAGCTTGATCCGGATATCTCATTGAAAGCAGCCCATGATATTGCAACTAATGTGGAAACACGAATAAAAAAAGATTTTGGTCCCGCTGTGGTAAATATCCATATGGAGCCATATTATGCAGTAAAAGAGAATTAATAATCTAAGTAGCTAACAAAAATTAAACGATATATGTACAATTATACTCGAAACCAACTTGCATGTATAAATGCGGCTATTTTTGGTCATTCCGGCATTGTCGCTCAGTCGCTTAGCTCGCTAAGCTCCTTCACTCCGCAGCCAGACTGACTCAAAAATATCTCACATTTATATATGCATTAATTTTAATTAGCTACTTATTGTAATTAATATATAGCACGCAATGAAAAAAAACTTATTGACAGCCATAACTGTTATTTCTGTTCTTTCTGGGTCTGCACAGACGCTGAAAAATTACGAACAGGGGAATCCTAAAGATCCTAATTATGATTATTTGAAGGATTATGCCCCACTTAAGAATTATATCGACTATGACAAGTATCCAAATTTCCGACTTGGAGGAGCTATCATTGTGGATGATTATCTCAATAATTCTACCGTAGCCGGGATGATTAATGATAATTTCACAGAGACTGTAGCAGGAAATGCCATGAAGATGTCAAGTTGTGTCAACGGCAATGGAGGAATGGATTTCTCTAAAGTGAAGAGATTTGTAGATGCTACAGATAAGGCAGGAATTAATCTATATGGACATACACTTGCTTGGCATTCACAGCAGCCTAACGGTTGGCTTAGAGGGCTAATAAAAGATAAAGCTGCGGTTCCGTTTGAGCATCCTGACACTATGGTGAATGTCATAATAGGAGGGAAAGATTTTCGTAGTCAGCAGTTTGTAGGCTGGACAGCCGATAAAAATCAATATGGCTTTTCTCTAAATTTCTCTTCTACAGACGGTTTGAATATTCACACTACAAAAAAAGTAAATTCATGGGAGGTTCAGTTTGTGGGATATGATAATATTCCTACAGAGGCTGGAAAGACCTATGATTTCACTTATGAGATAAAAGGCTCGCAGGCTGGAAAAATGCATTCTAAGCTTGGTGACTGGGGCTCTGGAAGCAATACGGACTTTTCTTTTACAACGGAATGGAAGGAGGTGACAGTCAAATATACGAGTCCTGTAGATAATCCTTTCTTGCTTTTTCAATGCGGAGACTTTGTTGGAGACATTTATATAAGAAATATTAAGGTCGAGGAGTTGACCGGTGCAATGAAGATCGATGAGGAGCGTCGTTATCTAAAGGTAGAGGCGTCATCAAAAAAATCGGAGGTATGGGATAACCAGTTCTGGATAGTGTGTCAGTCTTCTTTCCCTGCAGGCCAAAATTTTGAATTCACTGCTGATGTTCGTGCCGACAAAACTGCCAAGGCATCAACACAACTACACAATGATCCCGGCAATTATGTTGATTATCAAGCTTTGGGAAACATAGATTTCACTACTGATTGGAGGACTATTACAGTAAAAGGTAGGTTCAATAATGGTGGCAAATCGATAGCTTTTAATCTTAGCGAACTTGCTGATGCCAATACATATTATTTCGATAATATTAGTCTGAAGATAGGAGGAGTTGAGAAGGTCATCAATGGGAGCATAGATAATGATGAACTTTCTTCATTTAAGATGAAAAAGGCTGCCGGAGCAGTGGTCGCTCCTCAAATTGAGCACAGCTATTACACATTGAAGTTACCTCAGAAAACTCCATTGACCAAGGCCGAGAAACTCGAAGCTTTAAGTGGAGCAATGGAGAAGTGGATAAAAGGAATGATGGATGCTTGTGGGGGTAAAGTGAAAGCATGGGACGTAGTTAATGAAGCAATTTCCGGCGGAGGAAACGACGGCAGTGGCAATTACACGCTTCAGCACTCAGAAGGATATGATGGTGATGCCACATGGGATGTCGGAGGCGATGCATTCTATTGGCAGGATCATATGGGTGATCTTGAATATGTGCGTAGTGCAGTAAAGTATGCACGTCAATATGGGCCTGATAATATCAAACTCTTCATCAATGACTATAACCTTGAGAGCGATTGGGATGGCAATAAGAAACTAAAGTCGCTTATCAATTGGATTAAGAAATGGGAGGCAGACGGAGAGACCTATATAGATGGTATAGGCACACAGATGCATATCTCATATTATGAAAACTCAGGCACGCAAAACAGCAAGAAGAATGCTATTACCAACATGTTTAAGTTGATGGCAGAATCCGGCAAATTGGTACGAGTGAGCGAGTTTGATATGGGGTATGTCAATGCAAGCGGTCAGGATGTTGCAACTGCCAATATGACAGAAAAACAACACCAGAACATGGCAGACTATTATGAGTGGATAATCAAGGAATATCTACGTTTGATTCCTGCAGAGCAGCAATGGGGTATCTGTTTCTGGTGTCCAACAGATTCTCCTGCCAACAGTGGTTGGCGCGCAAATACACCAGTTGGTATTTGGACGAATGGTACGTACTATCGCAAGCATGCCTATGCAGGAGTAGTGAGAGGTCTTGGTGGGATTGAATACGATAGTGTGGATGAAGTTAGCACAGAAATAGAGACTCTTAAAGGTATCTATACTATTAATGGCATGCGTTTACCGGACAGTGCAAAGTTCTCCGAACTTCCTGCCGGACTCTACATCGTGAATGGCAAAAAGGTTGTGAAGAAATAATTTGAGAGAACTCAGAGGAAGTGAGCAATTAAAGCTACATAAAAGGGACGCGATTAGCATCCCTTTTTATATTGGTAGTTATATTGTTTAAAGATGAGAATTAGTATCGATAGAGTTTGACGTGAAGGGCTTTGTAGTCGTCTACCCCTATGCGGACGTGGCGACCTTGATGGGTTTCATCGCCGTTTAGGCGACGGATTACTTTGAAGGAGCCATCAGGGTTAATGTCTATTTCGTCGCAGCTCAGGATTCCGATTCTTTCTTTACCTTTCCATGCTGATTCTTCCTGATTATCTCCAGAAAGCATGAACCCATCTTCCCCGAGTTTCTTTTCAGAGGAAGCTTCGTCGGCAGATTCCCACTTAACTACAATACCCGTGCCGGCAATCAGATATTCATCTTTGGCGAGTTGGATTATCATTCCACCACCGTCTGGCCAGATACTTCCATCAGTGGCCCGGCTATCCCATGGGAGAGTGAAGAAATGGTTTGAGATAGTCTTTATGCCATCTTTCTCCACAATTTTTGACTCCCTTGCATTTTCACCATCGAATAGGAGACCGTAGCTATCATATTTTTTTGAGCAATATGTTGCGAGTTTCTGGAGGAGTGTGTATGCTTGTAGTAGTCTATCGGCTTCCTCTCTTGAGGCATTTTCAATAGAAAATGGACTGAACCCGATAGCATTATGTTCGCCTATTGCATAAAATGCGTGAGTACCGCTGTTGACAGAACGTCTGATTTCCGGTATGAACAAAGGATTATCGGGGAAGTCATATTGGAGAAACCATGGAGCAAAGGGGGGATCGTAGAGATCAGGAGATACAAAATCTATCGATGGAGCACCTGTCTTCCATATGTTTGCAAGACGCGCAATCGGACCGGCAGATGGATATTGACCAGGCCTGCGTCCTCGGCTGTCGAGGGCTGCATTGACATATAGTGGAGTTTCAGGAAGTTTTTCTCGAGCTGCCTTTGCAAAATCTTCAACATATTTAGCGTAGTACCATGCCATAAACATTTCATCGGCATAGTCCTGGGCTTCGGCAAGTTCTTTCCAAGGGGTTCCCGGTGTTTTGTTTAGTGTTTTTGCCAATTCTTCCGGAATGCCTTTTGCGTATGCTTTATCTGCGAGTTTTGAATGATCTCGAGCAGATTCGAGCATACCAATCTCATTCTCTATCTGAATCATGGCAATAATATTATCTTTATCGTTTGATTTCAAATAGTCGAGAAAAGCATTGAATGCATTTAGGTCGGCTTCTTGCACTTCATCGCTAAAAGCACTAAGGATTTCAAGAGGCTTTCCTTGCTCTGTAATCGCACGTGGAAAACGCTTGGTATCAGTCTTGACCCAAGTGGGAGCATAGCAGCTCATTGAATTTTTCCATGCACCAAACCAAAGAGGAATAATCTTGAGATCGTTTGCCTTTGCTGTTGAGAGTGCCTCGTCGATAAGTGAGAAGTCGAAGTACCCTTCTGTCGGCTCAACTAATTCCCAATAGACAGGCATCAGGACCGTATTGAGGCCCATTTTTTTTAGTTGAGGGAAGATAGTCTTGATATCCTCTGCTGAAGAGGCAGATGAGTTGCCGAGTTCTCCTCCGAGGATAAGATAGTTTGGAGTTCTTGAATTTTCGGCACTGAAGATATTGAATGGAACTACGAATAAGAGTAATATTATAAGTATTTTTTTCATCATTATGAATTCTTTATCATAATCTTGACAGTATGCGCAGGCAAGAATGCCTGTTGTAGTGCTTAGGCTACCTCACTTTATCAAGGAGGTCTTTAGATGGATTTGTGTAATTGTCAATGCCAAGTTCTACCGGAATCATCTCCTCGAGAGAATGCATGGATAGTTTATTGGGTTTTAAATTTGCCTTACGTCCAAAATATTCAAGACATCCATCTCTCCACCAAATGGCATCTTTGTGTTGTGTCAAAAGGCGTGATTCGATATCATGATATATTTCCGGTTCAGTGCATCCCTCAAGATTTTGCCAAGACTCACGCATTTCAGCAACTCCTTCTACTCCAGCATCGTAGTGACGATTGAGTGCTTCCCAAATAGTCTCTCCCGAAGGAAGACGATAGTCCCAATCGAGATGATGAAACCATAGTAAGTATTTTTCAGGACAAGTAGCAGGGTTTTCAAGAGTATCTTTTAGTGGAGATGGGTATTGGGCAGTAGCACCGCTGCCTGTCGCTATTGTTCGGTCGAACCCAATTCCGTCACTGTCTGCCTTGTGATAATAGCTTGGCAACCAATCAGCTCTTGCGCCAGGAATCTCGCACCATGGTTGAGGACCATAGTGATGTCCCCAAGCAAACTGATGGTGAAGACCGATTGGCATCATATAGTCGACTACATGCTCGCGACTATCGCACATCATTTTTTTAAATTCCGGCATCCGCTTCTCATCAATATCGATCCAAGGAGTGATCTGAGCCCATTCCTCCACAATATCTTCAGATTTTAGAGTTGGATCCCAAGCGAGACGTCCGAATGCGTACCAATTAGCTTGAGCAAGTGGATGTCCGGTAAAATTATCATTATTTCCAACATTTGCCACTCCTGCCACTCCTTTTACATTATTCTGAGGAGCCTCTTCAAAAAACTCTTCCCACATTGGAGCAAGATATGCGAGATGATTAGCATGTCCGAGATATTCCTGAGTGATCTGGAGTTCTGCTACAAGAGGAGTTTTCTTCATCCCATCAAAGAGGGGACTATAAGGTTCGCGTGGTTGGAAATCCACAGGTCCATTTTTTACTTGAACAAGCACGTTGCTATCAAACTTTCCGTCAAGAGGCTGAAATTCAGCATATGCCTGTTTTGCTCTGTCAGGATCGGAAGGAGAATATACAAAAGCTCGCCACATCACAATTCCATCGTATGGTTTCAACGCCCTTGCAAGCATATTTGCCCCATCAGCATGGGTTCTACCAAAATCGCAAGGACCGGGTTGCCCCTCACTATTGGCTTTGACGAGAAACCCTCCAAAATCAGGTATCAGTGAATAAATTTCCTTAGCTTTGTCTTGCCACCATTTTGCAACGTCTTTATTTAATGGATCAGCAGTTTCAAGTCTACCGATGACGCTTGGGGATGCAAAATTTACCGAGAGATATACTTTAATGCCATATGGCCTCAGAATATCTGCAATCTCAGCCACTCGCTCAAGAATCTCTTTTGTAAGCATATTGGGAGAGGCATTGACATTGTTGAGGACTGTACCATTTATACCCGCCATGGCATTTGCAAGAGCATATTTTTCATATAGTGCTATTTGCTCTTTAGTCAAAGGGGAATCCCAATTCCAAATGCTTTTGCCGGCATATCCTCTTTCGATAGTGCCATCAAGATTATCCCAGTGGTTGAGGATCCGGATTTGGTTGCGAGGGTAATCGGAATGGTTCTTGCAATTATTGGGGCGATATAATGAGAGAGAACCATAAAGAAGACCTTCTCCGGATGGAGAAATCACTGTAACAGTTCTCTCAATGCTATCAACATTTATAGTATATCCATCGTAGGGAATACCTTTTACCTTTTTTTCTTCCAATTTTATTGTCTTGAAATAATCATCAGGTAAATGCTTAGAAAGAATTTCAGCTGCTTTAATTGCATTTTGATTTTTTCCTTTATATTCTACAGATGTACCTGAATCGGCTTTCGGGAGCCAAAGATTGGAGTCGCCGCGATAAGCTGAAACGCAAAAGAAAGAAGAAAGAGCTAATGTATGTAAGAGAATAGGTCTTAATCGAGACATGATCATAAGTAGTATATATGCGCGTTGACGCATGCAAAATATGCTTTGTTACAATTTTTTGACTCAGTGCAAAGAAAGAGTATGAAGATGGTCTTCTATATTTAATAAAAGGGAAGGCAGAAATCCTGCCTTCCCAAGCAATGATATCTTTCGAATTTTTAGATTTAATTATAAAAATTCAAAATTATGATTAAATTAAGCATACATGTTGATAATAGCTTCGTAGAGTTCCTGCTTGCCAGAAGTCTGAGCAGGTTCGCCCACTTCGCGACCGATTTCAGCGAGCTGTTCGAGAGTCAGCTTGCCTTCTTCGAATTCCTTACCCTTGCCACCATCGAATGAAGCGTAGCGATCAGCAAGCATCTTCTTGTAAGGAGATTTCTCAAGTACGTTAGCTGCACATTCGAGAGCGCGAGCCATAGCGTCCATGCCGGCGATGTGTGCAATGAAGATATCCTCGAGGTCGGTAGAGTTACGACGAGTCTTAGCATCGAAGTTTGTACCACCATTGCCGAGACCACCATTGCGGATGATCTGCATCATCGCCTGAGTGAGCTCATAATTGTCGATGGGGAATTGGTCAGTATCCCAGCCATTCTGGTAGTCACCACGGTTTGCGTCGATAGAGCCAAGCATACCATTGTCGACAGCAACCGCAAGTTCATGCTCGAATGTGTGACCAGCGAGGGTTGCGTGGTTAACCTCGATATTAACCTTAAAGTCTTTTTCAAGACCATGAGCTTTGAGGAATCCTATTACAGTCTCAGTATCTACATCATACTGGTGTTTGCTGGGCTCCATGGGCTTCGGTTCGATGAGGAATGTGCCGGTAAAGCCTTTGCTGCGAGCATAGTCGCGAGCCATTGTAAGCATAGTTGCAAGGTGCTCTTTCTCACGCTTCTGGTCAGTGTTGAGGAGGCTCATGTAGCCTTCGCGACCACCCCAGAATACATAGTTTTGACCGCCGAGTTCGATAGTTGCATCGATAGCGTTCTTGATCTGAACTGCAGCGCGAGCTACTACGTCGAAATCAGGATTAGTAGCAGCACCGTTCATATAGCGGCCATTGCCAAATACGTTAGCTGTGCCCCAAAGGTTTTTGATGTTAGTGCCCTGCATCTTTTCCTTGATGTAAGCCACTACAGCCTTAAGGTTAGCCTCATATTCTTCTACAGAGTTGCCTTCTTCTACGAGGTCAACATCGTGGAAGCAGAAATATTCTACGCCAAGTTTCTCCATGATCTCGAAACCAGCGTCTACTTTATTCTTAGCGCGTTCTACAGCAGTTTCACCTACATTCCATGGGAATTTCTTTGTGCCGCCGCCGAACTGGTCGCCACCTTCAGCGCAAAGAGTGTGCCACCAAGCCATAGCGAACTTGAGCCATTCTTTCATAGGTTTGCCAAGGATGAGCTTTTCAGCGTCATAGTAACGATAGGCGAGGGGATTATAGCTTGAAGTGCCCTCGAACTTGATTTTTCCTATACCAGGAAAATATTCTTTCTGTGCCATTGTTGTGTTTATTGGTTTATTTTGGTTCTTGTGAATTTTAATAAGGCGAAAAGTGCTTATATGCTTGATAATAAATATAAGTCAAATAATATTTATGATTACGCATTATGCATTGTGCATAAGGTTGAGGCGCTCCTTCCAAAGCTTGTAGGCCTTGAGATATGGCTCACGGTCGGCAGGAGGAGTGATCTCTGTGATTTTCTTGAGAGTCGCAAAAGCCTCATTATTATCTTTATAGATTCCAGCACCTATGCCTGCGCCCTTGGCTGCACCTACACTGCCGTCGGTCTCATAAAGTTTGATAGTGGCACCGCTGACAGCTGCAAGTGTCTCACGGAAGAGAGGGCTAAGGAACATATTTGCATGTCCGGCATGGATTGTGTCTACCTTAATTCCCATAGCTTCAGTGATCTCTATTCCATACATAAAGGAGAATACGATACCTTCCTGAGCTGCTCGCATAATGTGAGCTTTATTATGGATATTGAAGTTTATTCCAAAGATAGAGCAACCGATTTCCTCATTTTGGAGTATTCGCTCAGCACCATTGCCAAAAGGAATAATGCTAATTCCTGCAGCTCCAACAGGTACAGATTCTGCCATACGGTTCATGTCATCGTAGCTCATGCCCGGATCAGCAATGTTTCTCTTAATCCAGCTATTGAGGATGCCTGTGCCATTGATGCAAGTTAAGACACCAACGCGTGGATCTTCTGCAGTGTGATTCACGTGAGCAAAGCAGTTGACACGAGATTTAGGATCACAGTCAATCTTTCCATTGATGGCATAGACAACGCCGGATGTGCCGCCTGTTGCAGCGATTTCTCCCGGATTGAATACGTTGAGACTTAGAGCATTGTTAGGCTGGTCGCCTGCGCGGTAAGTCACAGGAGTTCCAGGTTCGAGACCAAGTTCCTTTGCAGGCTCAGGAAGAAGTCGACCCTGTATGCTGAAAGTTGGTTTTACTTCAGGAAGGATTTCCATGTCATATCCAAAATAGTCCATGAGGAACTTGGCAGGAGCATTCTCCTTAAAGTCCCAAAGAACATAATTGGAGATGCCTTCAGGTGTAGTGCATATCTCGCCGGTCATTTTCATAGCAATGTAGTCGGCGGGGAGCATAATCTTATAAATCTTTTCAAAAACTTCAGGTTCGTTTTCCTTCACCCATGCGAGTTTAGCAGCTGTAAAGTTGCCTGGGGAGTTGAGAAGGTGAGTAAGGCATTGTTCTTCACCAATTTCTTCAAATGCTTTCTGACCGTAAGGCACGGCACGGGAGTCGCACCAAATGATGGCATCACGAAGCAATTTGCGATCTTTGTCGATACAAACAAGACCATGCATTTGAAAAGAAAAACCGATAGCCTTAATATCAGCTGGGTTTACTTTAGATATATCAAGGACGCTCTTAGTGACTTCCTTAATATAGATCCACCAATTTTCAGGATCTTGTTCAGCCCAACCTGGCTTTATAGCTTTGATAGGAGCTTCAGATTTCGGGAAGAAATCTGTAGCCACACATTTTCCGCTTTCGGCGTCAACGATACTTGCCTTTACGGAGGAAGTACCTATGTCGTAACCTAATAAGTACATTTGATGTCGTGTTTATGGTATAAATATTATGGTATTATCTTTTGCTAATAGCCTATGATGGCTCTTCAGTCTACAAAGTTAATAAATATTTCAGACTTACAAAAACTTTTAACAAAATTTTGTAGATTATTGATATTATGACTAATTTTGCAGTGAGAAATGAAATATGAGGCATATGAGTGATTTCAATCTTAAGGGACACTTGTCGATGTTGGGGGCTAATGTCTGTTGGGGGCTAATGTCGCCTGTGGCGAAGCTTGTTTTTGCTTCCGGCGTGATAGCTCCAATGATTATGGTAGATTTCCGCATAGCAGGGGCTGCCATATTATTTTGGATAACATCATTGTTTTGTCGAAAGGAACATGTCCCAGCTATCGACAAGTTGCGTCTTTTCGGGGCAGGAATGATAGGTATTCTTCTTAATCAGGGATGCTTCATAATAGGTGTGAGCTATACGTCGCCAGGAGAAGCGTCGCTTGTCACGACAACGATGCCTATGTGGGTTATGTTGCTTGCTTGGTTGTTTCTGAAAGAGCCAATTACGATAAAAAAAGCAGGAGGTATAGCTCTTGGAGCTGCTGGTGCGCTCATTCTTGTGCTTGGAGGAAAAGGTGGAATAGCAGGTGGCAACAATCCTGCATTAGGCGACTTTATTGTGCTTATAGCTCAGCTTTCTTATGCCCTATATCTGACACTATATCGCAATTTCATCAAGAAATATTCACTTGTCACCCTTATGAAATGGATGTTTCTTTCGGCTTCGATTGTCGGATTGCCAGCTACAATCAGTTTCATTAAGGCAACCGTATGGTCGTCAATATCACTCAACGAATGGATTGGTATTGTGTATGTTGTTGTATTTGCAACATATATAGCATACATTTGTATTATGATAGGGCAGAAAAATCTTCGTCCTACTATTGTAGGAATGTACAATTATGTGCAGCCAATAGTAGCTACAATTGTTGGCATATCCTTAGGGATGGATCATTTCACTCTATCAAAATGCATCGCAGTAGCTTTGATATTCACTGGAGTTTATCTTGTAACCATTTCGAAAGCTGCGGATGATTCAGTGGTGAAGGTGAAAAAATAAAGAGAGTGAATAGAATATGTTAATGAAAATTGTTATCAACAAATATTATGAAACTGAATTGTATATTAGCTGCATTTTTTGCCGGATTGTGTGTTTCCGGAGCTTCGGCTGGAGATTATAACGAAAATTTCTGTGACAGTACTCTTCGGATTGACTATATTTTTGGAGGAGGTCCGGATGGTGTGAAAATAATGATTGACTCTCAGACAAAGCAGTCAGGATGGGCCGGAAGAAGGACGCGCTTGAAAGAGGTTCCGGTAGCTGGCAATGGTACAATCATGGTTACAGACCCTGTCAGTGGTGATACTTTATATAGGAATACATTCTCCTCACTTTTTCAAGAATGGATATATACTCCGGAAGCACAAGTGAAGAACATGGCGTTTGAAAATTCATTCCTTGTGCCACTTCCTAAAAAGGAAGCTGATATTACTGTAAGCTTGCGAGATAACCGTCATAAAGAAATAGGACGTTTGACCCATAGATATTTACCGAATGATGAACTAATAGCATTACGTGGACTAAATCCTACTCCTCATAAGTATCTGCATAAGGGTGGTGATGGAAGTGAGGCAATAGACATTGCCATTCTTGCGGAGGGTTATAAGCAAGAAGAAATGGACAGTTTCATCAACAAGGCTCAAATAATAGCAAATGAGATATTGAGTTATGAACCATTTGCTTCTAATAAAGACAAATTCAATGTAGTGGCAGTCATGACTCCTTCAAAGGATAGTGGAGTAAGCATACCACTGAAAAATGAATGGAAAGACACTGCATTTGAATCACATTTTAGCACTTTCTATTCTTCCCGATATCTTACTACTCCGAGAGTATGGAAATTGCATCGTTCGCTGGAAGGAATACCATATGAACATGTTCTTGTACTCGTTAATACTCCAGCCTATGGGGGAGGTGGCATCTATAATAGTTATCAGATAGCTACATCCGATAATAAATTGACACTACCAGTGGCTGTGCATGAATTTGGACATAGTTTTGCCGGGCTTGCAGACGAGTATTTTTATACCGAAGAAGAGGATGGCACTTATCCCCTCGATATCGAACCTTGGGAACAAAATATTACTACTATGGTAGATTTTGACTCTAAATGGAAGGATATGTTGACACCCGGAGTACCAGTGCCAACACCATGGACAGACAAGGGAGGCAAGAGGGAAGAACGTATGAAAAGAGCTGCAAAAGAAGAACGCAGCAAAGATGTAGTGGTAGGTGTTTTTGAAGGCGGCGGTTATAGATCAAAGGGAGTCTATAGACCGGTCGAGACATGCCGAATGCGCGACAACCATAATCCTACGTTCTGCCCGGTGTGCGAAAAAGCCATAAAAAATGTAATAGAGTTTTATACAGAGAAATAAAAGTAAAGGGAGCTTCAAGCTTCCTTTATTTTTCATCATTAAAACTTGTAGGCCTGACATCGTCACTTAAAAAACATGAAAAATTTATTTGCTTGATTGCAAATATT
>CAZGGB010000078.1:0-14592 GCA_964525115.1 uncultured Sangeribacter sp.
TTTTTTTGTATAGACTCCGCGAATCTCCAAATAGTTTCATAAACCAAGGAAAAAATCTTCTCAATCTCATCCCTAATTTGTGTATTTGCTTAGAAAAATGTAATTTTGTAAAAATCTAACAACTTTGATATATGAAACTTGCAGACATCTTAAAATTAGGGATCATTGCCTTATTCAATATTATCCCTCCATCCATAAGTGCGGAAAAATATACCAATCCTGTCATCCCCGGCATGTATCCGGATCCAAGTATATGCCGCGTAGACAGTGATTTCTATCTCGTCAACAGTTCCTTCCAATTTTTCCCCGGTGTGCCGATATGGCATAGCCGAGACCTTGTCAACTGGGAGCAAATAGGAAACGTCCTCGACCGTGAATCTCAACTTCCGTTGGGAAATGCCAATTCTTGGTTAGGCATCTATGCCCCAACAATCCGATATAACGACGGCACATTCCCCAACATCGCCCTTGAAGTTGCTCCAGATGGAGCGCAAGAGGCAGTAAATAATATCAGATTGAATGCCATCTCTCATTCCGGCACTCCCATAAAGATAAAAGAAGGTGAAAAAGTGCAGCTGAGAGTGCAAGGCGAATCTGACATGTATCGTTTTAGCGTAAGCAAAGATGGAGGTCGCACTTGGATATCCGCCGGAGAAGCCAACGCCCGCTATCTCGCCACCGAAACCGCCGGAGGCTTCACCGGCACCACAATAGCCCTATTTGCCACCGCCCCCCAACCAACAGAAGTCCACATCACCGACTTCACCTACGAAATCGAATAAACGATTCCCCCTCGATATTTGTAAAAGAAATCTATTTTTGTAAAAAAAACTATTTAAATATATCTATAATGAAAAAAATAGCCATACTTGGAGCTGGGAATATGGGCTCGGCAGTAGCTGAGTCGTTGAAAGACTCCGAATACGAAATTACTTGCACAGCTGCTACTCAGCGTACGCTTGATCGTATTAAAGCTTCAATGCCAGAAGTAAAAACCACTTTATCCAACAAGGATGCCGCCAAAGATGCTGATATTGTAATCTTAGCTGTGAAACCATATCTGGGGGATAAGGTTTGCGACGAAATATTGGATAACCTCAAAGAAGGAGCTTTGATCATTTCTCTTCTTGCCGGAGTGAGTATCGCCAGCATAATGAATATGATGGCGGATTATCGATGTGTCACTGTGGATGAGCACGGTGAACTTGTGGAGTATTCCGATATGCAGGATGAAAATAAAAAATTACATTACGCGAGGGTAATTCCTAATACGGCAATACGCAATGGGAAAAGTGTCACATTCATTGCCTTCGACCGGAATATGCCACAGTCTGCCAAAGATGAAATCGAGAAAATATTCTCTCTTTCAGGTAAAGTCTTTGTAGTTCCGGAGGGAAAAATGGCAGCCTGCACTTCATTGGCATCCTGCGGGATAGCATATTTTCTCCGCTTTATCCGTGCAGCAGTGGAAGGCTCAGTGGAAATAGGACTTAAACCGGATTTTGCCACAGAAGTTGCCGCGCTTACTGCCGAAGGTGCAGCTGCATTGCTTTCTGGTGGATCGCATCCCGAAATGGAAATTGATAAGGTGACGACCCCTGGAGGCCTTACTATTCGCGGACTTAATGCTCTTGAGGCTCATGGTCTTAATGCTGCTGTAATTGCAGCTCTAAAAGCTTCTACGCCGGATAACGAATAAAAAACACGGCAATAATTTCATTTTCTCAATTATAATTGTTAAATTTGTAGGGTCTAAAATATCTACATATGGAAGTGATAAATTTTGCCGACACTCCGTCGGTGATGAGCCAATATATGCGTGAACTTCGCGACGTGAATATTCAGGGCGACCGTATGCGTTTCCGCACTAATCTTGACCGTATAGGTCAGCTTATGGCATATGAGATATCAAAGCGTATAGCTTATGATAATGTCACTATTAAAACTCCTCTTGCTGAATGCGTTTGCCAGCAACCAGCTGAGGAGGTTGTGGTCGCTACTATTCTCCGTGCTGGATTGCCATTCCATCATGGATTTCTTCAGATTTTCGACAATGCCGGTAATGCTTTTGTAAGTGCCTACCGCAAGTATCATGAAAAGGGCGATTCCTTTGATGTGCTTGTAGAATATATGGCATCACCTTCATTAGAAGGAAAGACTCTCATTCTCGTCGACCCGATGCTTGCCACCGGAACCTCGATGGAGTTAGGCTATAGGGCATTGCTTCGAAAGGGTACGCCTGCTAAAGTGCATGTGGCTTCTGTGATAGCATCTGAGAGGGCAGTAGAATACGTGAAGGAGCGTTTCCCTGACGACAAGACTACCCTCTGGTGTGCTGCAATTGATCCGGAAGTAAATGCCCACAGTTATATAGTCCCGGGTCTTGGTGATGCCGGCGACCTTGCCTACGGAGAAAAAGAAGACAACGCATGAGGATTGATAAGCTCGACATAGTAAATTTCAAGAACATTGAAGAGGCTTCGCTGGAGTTTTCCGGTGGAGTCAATTGTCTCTTGGGTATGAATGGAATGGGAAAAAGCAATCTTCTTGAAGCTATTCATTTCCTATGTCTTGCGCGTCCTATGCAGTCTCTTCCGGAATCAGCTCTACCGCGTCATGGCTCAGATATGATGATGGTGAAAGGATCTTTTTTGATGGATACCGGAGTTAACGAAAATGTGAGCTGTGGTGTAGTGAAGGGTAAGGGAAAAACACTCAAATGCAATGGTAAAGAATATCAGAGGATTTCTGAACATATCGGCCGCTTCCCAATTGTCACGGTTACTCCAGCCGATCATTCAATAGTAAGTGGGTCGGCTGAAGAGAGAAGGAAGCTGATGGATATGGTGATTTCTCAAGCAGACAAAACCTATCTTGCACACCTTATTCGGTACAATCGAAGCATCGACAGCCGCAATCGGATGCTGAGAGCCGGAGTAAAAGACAAGTTGCTATACGAATCTGTAGAAACGTCGATGGAGCAATCTGCAGCAGTAATCCATAGCACTCGAAAAGCTTGGGTGGAGGAGATACTCCCTGTATTCCGCGACCGTTATTTAGAAATTTCCGGTGATGCTGAAAAAGCTTCTATAAAATATTCGAGTGTACTCAACGATCAGACTCTTCGATCTGTCATTGATAGCACTCGCGCGAAAGATCAGGTGCTCGGCTATACTTCGAAAGGAGTTCACCGCGACGATCTGCTTACGGGACTCGGTGATTATTCTATGCGTCGTCTCGGAAGTCAAGGTCAGGTGAAGACTTTCACGATAGCTTTGCGTCTTGCAATTTTCGAATATCTTAAGAAGGTGTCAGGACTTACCCCAATATTGTTGCTCGACGATATTTTCGACAAACTTGATTCAAGTCGTGTAGGGAGAATCATGGAGATGGTCAGTGGGGATGATGGATTCGGCCAGATTTTCATCACAGACACCAACCGTGAGCACCTCGATGAGATTTTAGGAGCAATAAAAGGAGAAAGTCGCCTGTTCTCCGTAAAAGAGGGAAAATTCTCACTCCTCCCGGTAGACAATTTGACAAAATGACATAAAGAATTATTAATTTATCTTTTAAAAGTGGAACGTAGAGACGCTGTGACAGTAGGCGATGTGCTAAGGGAATGTCTTGAGAAAAGCAGCATGCAAGGGCGACTGGACGAAGTGCGTGCATGCGATGCGTTTCCACTGGTGGTGGGAAGCCAAATCGCTTCAATGTGTAAAAAGCCATATATGAAGAATGGTGTGATGACTATAGCCACATCCAATGCATCACTTAGGTCTGAATTGAACATGAGTCGCAGGCGGATTGTGAAGGGCATCAACGAAATTTTAGGAAAGAATGTAGTGACGGAAATCCAATTCCGCTGATACATTGAAGTTGTTTCGACTTATTTTTTAGTTAATTTGTATTCGTAAATAAGTCGAAACAACTTCATTATTGATATTTTGAACATTTGACAATTAGACAACATAAAATAAAACATGAGTGCTAAAAACGACCTACTTGAACATCTTGATGCCGACACTTTCCGGCATGCAGTGCCATTACAACTGAGGTTTAACGATATTGATGTGCTTGGGCATGTCAATAATAATGCTCAATTAGCTCTATTTGACGTAGGTAAGACTGAATTTTATAATGCATTGAGGGGTCAGCTCGCTGATTGGAGTCGTGTTGAAGCTGTCATTGTCAATCTCAACTGTACTTTTATGCAGCAGATTCACTTTACTGATCCAATGGAAGTCCGGACGCGTGTCAAGAAGATAGGTGAGCGCAGCTTTGTGATTCAGCAGATATTGCGCAACACGGCTAACGGTCAGATTTGCTCAATGTGTGAATCGGTTATGGTCAGTGTTGATTATGCCACAAAAGAGTCAAAGCCGATCCCTGAAAACATTGCGGAAGCTCTCCTCAAATGGATGTAGGGACTTTAATACCTTTTGGCTTTTCGGTTGTTATACTATATAAGTAAAATATAAAAAACATAATATGAATCAGATTGATGTCCACATACGAATGGAAGATTTTGGGAAAGAAAGCCCGGAAGCTGAAGTGCTTGCCAACGTGGTTGCCGCGCGTTTGGAAATAAGCAGACTGATTGAGGCAGAAAAATATATGGAGGCTCTTGAGCAAACCATAAGTGCATTGCAGCGTCTTAAGGATTTCGAAGACCATGAAAATGAAGAGTTCAAAGCACTTTTGGTAGCTTTGATTTTTGATCTTGCAGAGATCCATTACGAACTGAAAGACTTCAAGCGCAGCGAGAAAGAGCTGGATGCTCTCTTCAAGGTTCTTGACCCTCTATTGGCAAAGAATCCGGAGCGTTTTGGACGTCTGCATATTCTTGCAATGGAGCTTTCTACTCGGATTTTACGCTCTAAGAAAAAGACTATAGATATGCTTGCTCGTCAGCAACTGCATACCGATGCCCTTATAGAAAAGGTGAATTCCGGCATTATCAGTGCTACTGATCGTCTTGTAGATTCACTTTGCAATGTGGGGCGTCTTCTTGCATCCTCAGGCGACTATCGTGAGGCCATGAAGTTCTTCTCAGAGGCTATACGCATATCTAAAAAACGTACAGGAAAAGTCAACCGCAAGGAAATAAAGATGACTGCTGAAATGGCTGAAATCATGATCCGAGTAAAATCGATGCGTCCTCGCGCAGAGCGTCTTCTGGATGCAGTGCTTCCTCATGCCATTTCTCTTGGAGAGGCAGAACTTGAGCAGGAGATTCACACTCTTAAGGATATGATAAAGCTTCAGGAAAGCATGAAAGTATCTTGGCTAAGTGCATTCCGAAATAAGAAATCTTGAATTTATGTCTACAATACTAAATACAGAAGGATCTCTGCTTGAGATACCTGAAATTCGTGAACCGGAAAAATTCCGGGTCGCAATTGTGACTGCCGACTGGAATAGTCAGGTCAATGACCGTCTACTCGCCGGAGCTCTCGAAGTCTTTAAAAAGGCTGGCCTTGAAGACTCTATGGTGGAATGTTATCGGGTGCCAGGTGCAGTGGAACTTGTATATGCTTCTGCAAGAATCATAAAAAGTCCGAAAAAATATAATGCTATAGTTGCTATAGGCACTGTCATTCGTGGGGATACTCCGCATTTCGACTATGTCTGCTCGCAGGCTGCTGACGGCATCTGCCGCCTCAACTGCCAGGGTGATGTGCCTGTTATTTTCGGAGTCTTGACAGTCAACAATCTTCAGGAAGCCCTTGACCGTGCTGGTGGCAAACTTGGTAACAAAGGAGCTGAAGCTGCAGTGGCTGCTTTGCGGATGGGTAGCTTTCTTAGAATATGATTTCCATTATTTCAAATCAAAAAAATAATATCTTGATTATGAAAAAACTCAGTTATAGCCTTCTCGCAGTCTTGACCATCCTCTTTGTGGCTGTTGGATGCTCGAAAAGTGGAGGCGACAAAGATGCAGATTCATTGCTCCGTACTGTGCCCGCAGATGCTTCAAGTGTAGCGCTTTTTAATGTGACTCAGGCAGTTGAAAAACTCGGAGGTAAGGTAGATGGCTCCATTATCACCCTTCCTAAGGAGATTTCTGAAGCCATTAAGGAGAGCAAGGCTTTGAAAGAGGAAGATAGGCAAACTCTCAATGATTTTATTGATGGCAAGACAGGTATGGCTTTTAATACTATTGTCTATTTTTCTGCAGCCCGATCATACTTCACCGGCTTGCTCGACGATCCCGATAAATTTTTTGCGTATGTGCAGAAGCAAAACCCCACTCTCCAATGGCGCGATGAGGATGGGGCGAAAGTGATGGGGCCGATTGCCGTAATTGGCAATCAGTTTTGGATGGCTTCCTCCGGCACTCCCGATATAGAACAGCTTAAATATTATCAGCAACTCAACGATAAGCAGTCGTATATATCATCAGATGCTGTTTCGCTCCTCTCAGATACGGATAAAGCTGTCACATTTGTAGCTGATGTCAATAAGTCGATTGCTTACCTTCCTAATTCCACCTACTTGCGTATTGGATCTTCGTTGATATTCAATGATGTGGCTTACGTGGCTGGATATGCGGATGTAGAGAAAAAGAATATCAAGGCGTCTGCAGCAGTGCTCAATTCTGAGATGAAGCCGGCAGAACTCCTTCTCCCCACAGAGAAGATTGATGCTTCAGTGGTGAAGTCGCTTGGTGGAGGGGGAAATTTCATTGTAGCAATGGGAGTTTCACAAAAGCTCGTGAATAAAATTTCAGATGCAGCCGGCACTGCCTTGGGGAAAGGTTCAGATGCCATAGCTGCCTTACTTAAGTCGATTGATGGCACCATTGCTGCCCGCGCCGATTCCTCGGTTGATGATGTGGAAGTAAAAGTGCAGACCAATGGTAAGGATTTTGTAGATCTGTCGAATGCTATTCAAAGCTTCTTGGGCATGACCGTCACCCGCGATGGCGAGATTCTTACTGCAGTGCGTGGTAATAAAGACTTTAATGGTCCGATTTCAGCTGACAAGGCTGCCGACAAGCTTAAAGGAGCTTGGATTGGAATGGTATCTGATGGTTTTATAGCCCGCGATGTAGTCGCTGTCACACGTCTGGTGCCTGAAAAGAAGAGTCTCCGACTTGACATTGAGGCAGAAGGGGGAGTGGATGCCTTCCTTAACGCTATTCTGAAATGATCAAACATATAGAAGAGATTACACTCGACTCTCTCCTCCCACGTGTATTCGCGCGGGAGGAGTTGCCGTATTCTCAGGTATGGCGTAAAAAGGTAGTGTTTTGTCGAGGAGGCCGCTATCTTGTAGAGTCGGCAAGTGGAGGTGGCAAGTCGAGTTTAGCGGCATTCATTATGGGTAGTCGTAATGATTATGAGGGCATACTTAAGTTTGATAATCGCGATGCGAGCACTCTGTCAATTCCAGAATGGCAAGACATCCGCCGCTCACATATAGCCTATTTGCCTCAGGAATTATCGCTCTTCCCGGAACTTTCCGCGTTCGACAATATAAGACTAAAAGCTGAGATTTCCGGATTGGTCGACATTGACCGCATCGACAAGTGGCTTCAACAACTTGGCATTTCAGATCGGCGCGACTTCCCGGCTGGTAAGCTTTCAATTGGCCAGCAGCAGCGGGTGGCGCTCATACGTAGTCTTTGTCAGCATTTTGATTTTATTCTTCTCGATGAACCGGTCAGCCATCTTGATGAAGCTAACAATCGCATAGCAGCCGGCATTGTAGAAGAAGAGGCTGAGCGTCAAGGTGCAGGTGTCATCACCTTCTCAGTTGGAAACCCTCTTCTCATTCACAATCCTGAAAAATTGAATCTCTGATGGGTCTGATCTCGAAACTTCTTAGAAAGAATACTTCTCCGGCACGCCTCGCAGGTTTTGCATTGTCAAATTTTATAGGACTTTTTATAGTGGCTGGGGCCGTGATGTTCTATTTAGATGCGCGTGGCATATGGAATGACGACGATAGCTTTGTCAATACTGACTATCTTGTGATCAATAAGAAAGTGACTTCTGCGAGCACTCTTGGTGACCGCGAAGCCACAAAGTTTAGTAAAAATGATATCCTCGACTTAAAAACTCAGCCATGGGTCAGGAGAATAGGGGAGTTCAGTTCGTCTGATTTCAGGGTCTATGCTTCCGTCAGTCAAGGAGGACTAGGTATGGAAACTGCCCTTTTCTTTGAGTCGGTTCCGGATTCTTTTGTCGACATTTCGGGTGGCGATTGGATGTTTGATCCTGGCCAGTCTACCGTACCTGTAATGATCCCAAAAGATTATCTTGCACTCTATAACTTCGGGTTTGCTGGCTCTGCCGGACTGCCCCAGCTTAGTGAGCAACTGCTCACAGGTATCCCATTGAAACTGTATATGCGTAGCGAGGATGGCACTCGATCTATGTCGATGGAAGGCAGAATCGTTGGTTTTAGCAATCGTCTTAATACAGTGTTGGTGCCTGATTCCTTCATGCAATATGCAAATTCTCGGCTTGGTGACAGCAATGCTGAAGCTCCTTCACGGTTGATAATAGATGTGTCGTCTCCGGGTGATGTGGCGATTGCTGATTATCTGTCAAGTCATGGATTGGAAGTAGCTGGAGATAAGTCCGGAAGTTCAGCTGCCTATCTTCTGAAGGTCGTTATTGGTATAATAGTGTCGGTCGGAATCTTGATTACATTGCTTTCAGTATTTGTATTGATGCTTTCCATCTCTTTGCTGATGGAAAAGAACCGTTCTGTCATTCATCGTCTGCTGATGCTTGGAGCCCCCCTTCGTGAAGTTGCTGCTCCATATAGTCTGATGATTGTATTGGGTTGTGCAATAGCCTGGATACTTTCAATGGTGGCTATAATAATTCTTCGATCTTTCTATTCTACTGCGCTTGAAGGATTTGGCATATCTTCTGATGGCCTTATATGGGGAGTGGTGACAGGAACGGTGCTGGTATTGATTGTGATATTAGTGAATATTTTGGCGGTCCGCCGTAAGGTAAAGTTTGCCTGGAGTCTCAAGATGAAGAATGCGTAAGATTAGCAAAAAAGCATTGTGGGCATTCATAATAGTTTTTTTTGCAGTTGCAATGGCAGCGGCATATTATTTCTTTGATCCGTTAGAAGTAAGATGGATGCCTCGTTGCATTTGGAAGGTGGTGACCGGAATGGATTGTCCGGGATGTGGTTCCCAGCGGATGGCCCATGCCTTGATGCACGGAGATTTTCTTGGTGCATGGCATGCCAACGCCTACGCTCTATGTATGCTTCCTGTAGTGATATTTCTTATATGGCTCGAATTTGTCAAGCATATTCATCGCAGACTTTACGCAAAAGTCCACCATCCTGCAATAATCACACTTCTCGCTTCATCAATCTTTATCTGGTGGCTCTTTCGAAATCTTATTTAAGAGCCCATCTCATAAATTTGAGAGATTACAGAACATATGAATTATCGGAATTGTTGAAATATTGTTATCGGGTCATTTCCCCCGCCTTCAACAAGATAGAAAAATCCATAATTATGAGCAGAGCTTCCAAAGATAACCATCGAGTAAAACGTAGAAATTTAACCCATCTTCAATCCTTTGGAATGAAGGGTTGGCAGATCGTTGGCATTATGGTGATGGTTGGAGTAACATTGATGATCAGTTGTAACCGACCTGACAAATCTTCTGTTTCTATTCCGGAAGTTGAAGTCGTGGAAGTTGATACAGCCTCATTAAATGTTTATGGCGAATACGAAGGAGTCATTCGAGCCAGTCAGTCAGTAGAGGTGACTGCGCGTGTGGAAGGGGTACTCGAAAAAATGCTTTTCCAGGAAGGTTCTTACGTCACAAAAGGTCAGACTCTGTTTGTCATCGATCCTAAGCTCTATCAAGCAAGGGTGGAGCGTTCTCAAGCGCAACTTGACCGGGCTAAGGCTCTTCTTGCTAAAGCCCAACGCGACCTTAATCGGATACGCCCCCTATATACGCAAAAGGCAGCTTCGCAGCTTGACCTTGACAATGCTGAGGCTGCAGTAGAATGTGCTTTGGCGGATGTGGAAATTTGTAAAGTAGATTTATTAGAATCGAAGATCACTCTCGGCTATACTCGTGTAGTTGCACCAATATCAGGATACATATCAGAAAGGATGGTTGATGTCGGGGCACTTGTAGGTCCCGGAGGTAGGTCGTTGCTCGCCACTATTGTCAGAAGTGACACAGTGCTTGTGGATTTCCAGATGACCTCCTTGGAATATCTCAAAAGCAAAGATCGTAAGGTCAACATAATGTGTGAGGATGGTAGAGAGTGTTTCGACAAGCTTCCCTCTTATGTCAATATCACACTTGCCGATGGTTCGGAGTATCAATATAAAGGGTTGGTCGATTTCGCAGATCCTGTAGTTGATACTAAAACAGGAACATTCACAGTGCGTGCTGAAATGCCAAATCCCGAGGGATGCCTCCTCCCGGGAGAGACTACTAAAGTTAAGGTGCTTCATGACATCGTGAAAGGAGCCATGACCGTGCCGGCAGTGGCTGTGCGTGGAGAGGATGGTGATAAATATGTTTTCGTTGTTTCGCCAGAAGGAATTGTTGAGAAGCGTCAGGTTTCAATAGGAGAAATTGTTGGGAAAAGGATCATTGTCTCCGGTGGCCTTAAAGCTGGGGAGATGGTGGCTATAAATAAGTTTGATCTCTTGTCCGATGGTATTATAGTCAATCCTGTAAGTGGTTCTAAAAAAGCGGGCAGGTAGAAATAGGAGGAATCAAAATGAAAGGGTTAGCAGCTTTTGCAGTTGCCTTGACAGCAATATTGTTGTCGGCATGTTCCGGAGTCAAAGGGCTTCAGAAGCCCTACGTGCATCACTTTGATGATTTCTCCAAGATTGATTATGTCGACTCCCTTTGTCTTGCTGATCTTGAATGGTGGAAGTTTTATTCTGATTCTACACTTTGTTCTATTCTCGAAAAGGTTGTCTACAACAATCGCGACCTCCTAAAGTCAGAGGCGAGATTAGAGCAGCTTAGGCAGCTTTATGGTATTTCCAAGACCAATCTGCTTCCTGAGATCGGTTTTGATGTGTCGGCTGAATATGAGATCTCTGATTATGGAGGTAAAGGTGTGTCCAAGAGTCCTACGTATAGTGTAAAGATACAGGTATCGTGGGAAATCAACCTTTGGGGTTCGCAGATATGGGCGAGAAGGCAAGCGGAGGCTGAATTTCATGCCACCGAAGAAGACAGCAGGGCTTTGAAAATGGAACTCATTGCTGAGACAGCTGACGCTTATTACACGTTGATGGCTTTGGAAAACGAACTCTCTATTGTGCGACGCACTATGGAGACTCGAGAGGAATCCGTAAGGATAGCAAAACTTCGTTTTGAAGGAGGTCTTACATCCGAGATGCTCTATAATCAGACACTGGTGGAATATTCATCGGCTGCCGCCATGGTGCCGCAGTTAGAGCAGAAGTGGTTTGAGACACGAGATAGGCTTACATTGCTTATGGGGGAGGTGCCACATGATATAGATCAGATAGGGAAGTTGCCTCAGACTTTCATCGGTCCTGACCAGCTGCCTGCGGGTTTGCCATCCGACTTGTTGAAGCGTCGTCCTGATATCCGTGCCGCCGAGCAGAGGCTTAATGCCGCGCGTGCCAATGTCGGCATGGCTTATGCCGACAGGTTTCCCTCTTTTAGCATAAGTTTACTCCCTGGTTTGGAAAATGATGGACTTGCGAGTTTCTTAAAATCGCCATATGCAGATGTTTTTGGTTCGTTGGCTGGGCCTCTCATCGATTTTGGAAGACGTAAGAAGAAATACAAGGCATCCCTTGCAGCATACGAAGAGGCACGCCTCGACTATGAAGACGTTGTGTTGAAGGCTTTTACGGAAGTCAACACTATCCTTCATATCTATTATCATGTTCAGGAATCGTATAAGCGTACAAAAGAATTGCGCGAGGCTTCTGCACAGTATATGCAACTCGCCTTGCTTCAGTTCCGTTCAGGAATGATCAACTATATTGATGTGCTTGATGCTCAGCGAAGCTACTTTGATGCCCAGATTGCATTTTCAAATGCAATCCGCGATCAATACAAAGCTCTCGTCAACATCTACAAAGCCCTTGGTGGAGGTTGGCGCGATAATCCAAAAATCCGCCATTACAGCGACAAATTTGACCAAGACCAATAAGAATTCAGTGTCTACTTTTTGCGGGGCAGTTCAGGGGGTGCACTGTACGCTGCGTTGCCATTTTGTGTCTTCTTTCATCGGGAAGTGCGATCCCCGAAAAGTTCGGAATAAAATAGCCGAAAAGTTCGGAGTAAAATAGCAGAAAAGTTCGGAATGAAACAGCCGAAAAGTTCGGAATGCTTGTTTATTTGCTTGAAATATATTATCTTTGCATCATATATAAAAGCGTGGCAACCGTCGCTTAGATCTAAGACTGGCATCCGTACTTCAGACAAACGTCAGTTTGTAGATCCATCAATTGCTGTGGCTGCTATAGGCACAAGTCCTCATGGCATATTAGAAGATTTCAATTATTTTGGTTTCTTGTTTGAATCATTGTGTGCAAGAGATCTGCGAATATATTCCGAACCTCTTCGTGGCACAATACGACATTATCATGACCACAACGATCTTGAAGCAGACCTCATAATAACCCTTGATGATGGAAGATGGGCAGCAGTGGAAGTGAAATTAGGCATTAGAGAAATTGATGAAGGGGCTTCGCATCTTTTGAAGCTTGCATCCAATATAGACACCGATAGATTCCCGGCGCCCTCATTCCTGATGGTACTTACAGGTGGGGAGTTTGCATACCGCAGGCATGACGGAGTCTATGTAATCCCAATCGCCTGCCTAAAAGATTAAATTAGATACTCTCGATAACTGGAAAAGGCGTTGCCGTTTCCATACCGACTACAGGCGGGATTTCCTCATGCGTCTTGCCGTTGATCATCTTACAGACAAGAGCGCACAGGATATTGTCAACAGGATAGGTCAGCAGGCAACGTGCAAGATAGGTATTCGTTCTCTCCTTATCCGTCAGAAGGAATATACACCGGATATTATCACGGAAATATCCCATATCCTTTCGCTCAATCTCGCCCAGTTCAACGTTGGCATCGGATACGGTCAGAACCGAGAATGGGAAGTCGGACACAAATCCCGATATGATGATCTTGACACCAAAATGTCTGGCACAAGAGTGTCAATGTGATAAATAGTACATCATCCGACAATCGGAGTCGAAGGCTTCTACAATGAAAATCCTGTTCATTATTCTGATTAAAAATAAGATTAATACATAAGTAGCTCACAAAAATTAAACGACATATGTAATCCAAGCAACCGCAAGGGTCTTGATATGATAACTGCGGCTAATCTTGGCCATCTTGGCATTGTCGCTCAGTCGCTTAGCTCGCTAAGCTCCTTCGCTTCGCAGCCAACCTGACTCAAGATTATCTCGCATTTATCATATCATTAATTTTTGCGAGCTACTTAACAGAAATAGTTATTAGCTAAATGCTCCCGACATTTTTGTCGAGAGCATAATTCTATTGTATGATAAAAAATTTTCATTATCATATTAAAATAAATAACCTAACGAGATAAATATACTTTGGCTCACTTCCTTATTAAGGACATAGAATTTTTGCCCATTGGCTAAAGTTACATTCCTTCGACCAGAATAATAATCAAGATCGGAAATATTGTATCCGGCTCCGATTATGAAGCAGTCAATGGCAAAGTTTACTGAGATTTTGGCATTCCAGTAAAACCACTTCAGGTCTTTATTCGGAAATTTTCTGTAATCAATAATATGAGAAACATTACCTTGAAATTCCTTGATTTCGTATGTCAGGGAGTTTCGGAATGGACATGCGAGACTGATGCCAGGCTCTGCTTGAATCCATAAACGCATGAATGTATCACTGCTTTTCCAGAGTGTAGGCGATTTGAATATCAAATGAGGTTTAAATATTATCCAACCTACATTGCGCTCGTTATCGACAAGTTCTGCTTCGTGACCGTCAATCACTGTCGTTCTACCCGGTTGATTGTATTGGCTCGTAAATTCCATGCCGGTACCTATACCAAAATATTTATGAAAATGCCATGAAACTGACGGTTCCAGAAACCAAGCCTGTTCGTTGTTGACATATATTCCTCCTGATAATAAGGCTCTAAATTTATAATCATTCTGCGGATAAGCACATAATGATGAACACATCAATATCGATAAGAACAAGATAATAAAATTTTTCATATTATTTTTGTCATCTTATTAGATAAATAGATAATCCCTATGTATTTATTTCAAGATTGCTGAAGTAGCTCCGGATTGTTCTCCTACTTCATTTCCTCGTTGGACTTTCTTTCCGAATCCGAAGGTATAAGTGGCGGTGAAGTTTAAACGGGGATGTGAAGTGGTTCCGATGAGAGTCTGTTGCTCGCTATAATATGGAGAAATTGTTGTGTTAGTCGCACTTTCCCATCCTTTATTGAAGAAATTAATAGCCATAACGCGCAAATTCCATCTGGCATTTGACCATCCCACAGTAACACTGTGGAAATTCCTTTCCTTATTTATTTTAGGAGAAGAAGCAAACATGCTTT
>CAZGGB010000079.1:0-14547 GCA_964525115.1 uncultured Sangeribacter sp.
AAACTTATTTGGGTAATAATTTCCAAAGCACGCCTATAATTGCCATTTTTTATCAAAATTTTTGCAAAACTTTCCGTCAAGGAGGGTTTTTCGTCTTCTTTTGGCTCCTTTTTAGGTTTTATTCTCGGGGCAGGTTGTTTGCTCAAGAACGAGTCAATAGCACCCAGAGTAGCATCCGTCTGCATATTTGGAAAAGCGTCATTAACTTCAGATTCTCTTTCAAGAATTGCAGCATAATCGATAGCGGGGGGCTCCACAGGCACGCCTGCTTCTTCCTCTTCAAACCTATCCATCTTGCTTCCGAATCTCTCGATGAAAGAATCTATAGCATCAGCAGTGGAGAGACTTGGGCGTGCTGAAGTGCCATAGAAATCTTGAAAATCTTCAGATGCCTCTCCTAATATGGCACGCAAAGCATCCGGGTCTCCTATATTAGCAGCAATCCTGCGTCGGTGTAAACGCAGAGCTTCTGAATTATGCTCAGAGGCGAGCGCCTTGATGTCGGGAATCACATAGTAAGCGTATTTCTTTATTTCTAAAGAATCTTCGGAATTCGTCGCAAGTGCAGAATTGTCTGTCATAATCTATTATTTTTACCAGTTGCCGAGCGTAGCATTAAAAATAAGCTCTACTAATTCGTCGCAAATTTCCTCACACAAACCATCTTGGACATCAGTCAGCATCAAAGAACTGTCAAATTGTCTGTATGCGGAAAAAGTTTGGTCAACATCGTTAGCAGAATTAATATGGTCGGTATATTTAACTTTTACTGTTATCGTAAGTCGGGTCTCCGTAGCGTAAGCGTCAGTGCCGACAGCTTGCGGAGAGAGCGAATATCCGGTGATCTCGCCACTCATCTCAAGATCTGATGATCCATTTACTTCTTGAAGTCGCGTCTGGCGGGTGATTGTATTTAAAAGTTTATTTTCAAAAGTTTGCTGTAACGGCGCATATACCAAAGCTGCCCTAATAGGGAATTCCGACACATGGATAGTCTTGTAAATGTCGTAGTTAAGTGCCGATCCATTAAACTTATAGCTAATAGTGCAACCTGCCAGCAGAATTAACGCCGACATTGCGAATGAAAAATATGAAAGAAAATGTTTCATTAAAAAATCGAATCATGAAATGCCAAGATCTTGCATTTTCCTATATAATGTACGCAATGATATCTGCAAATCTTCTGCAGCCTGCTTTTTGTTCCCATCATGTCGAGCCAGAGTCTCCTCTATCACTTTTTTTTCAGATCTATCAAGAGGATTTCTTGAAAAATCATCTTTTCCACTCTCTGGCGCCATAAGAGCCCGGACATTAGTGAATGAATTGGCCGGCAAATCAGAATTGTCACCCTTTTCATTGACCATCTTCTTAAGATTCTCAATTTCCTCACGCATTGAAAATAGCATCTGAAAGATCATCTTCCTCTCCATTGAAGCAGAGTCATCTGATGGGGCTATCATTGGAGTAGATTGCGAATCACGATGTATTGGAAGAGCATCCAGCAATTGATGGCGAGAAATCTCTGATCCGGCTTCAAAAAGAGCAAGCTGATCGATCACATTCTTCAGCTGTCGCACATTGCCGGGCCAATTATATAACATCAATGCCCTTTTTGCCTCATCACTGAAAGAAATTGGCTTCGTCATATATTTTTCAGCAAAATCAGCCGCAAACTTACGAGCCAACAAAATAATGTCATCGCCTCTTTCATTGAGAGGAGGCACATTGATCACCACAGTGGAGAGACGATAATATAGGTCTTCACGAAAACGCCCTTCCGCCACAGCCTTAATCAAATCGACATTAGTGGCAGCGACAACTCGAATATCAGTAGTCTGCACGGTACTGCTACCGACTTTGATAAACTCACCTGTCTCAAGCACTCGGAGCAGACGAGCCTGCGTAGTAAGAGGGAGCTCTGCCACTTCATCGAGGAATATAGTTCCCCCATCAGCCTCTTCAAAATAGCCCTTACGAGCGGAAAGAGCACCTGTAAAAGAGCCTTTTTCATGACCAAAAAGCTCGCTATCGATCGTACCCTCCGGGATAGCTCCACAGTTGACAGCAATATACTTCTTATGCTTTCTTGCTCCAAACTGATGAATAATCTTCGGAAAAAACTCTTTTCCGGAACCGGAGGGTCCGGTCACGAGAACTGAGAGATCGATAGGGGCTACCATTACCGACCTCTTAATAGCTTCAATCAGAGCTGGAGAATCTCCAACAATCGACAATCGCTGCTTGACTCGGAGAATATCTTCGGGTATTTCAGGCTTAGTGGGCATAGTCGGGATCAATGACAATTACAACCATCTCCACAACCGCAGGCATCATTGCCTCCGTCATGGCCTGAGCATCCGCAACCATCGTCGCATCCGCCATGGTGAGAGCATCCACAGCCACAAGCATGCTTGGGATGAAGTTCCTCCTCAGTAGCATCTCGCACCTCTATTATCTCACCATCAAAGTCTACAGTCTTTCCAGCAAATGGATGATTGAAATCCATCTCAACAATTTCAGGAGTCACTTTTACAACGCGACCACTGACAATATCGCCAGTATTAGTCATCATATCAAGCACAGAACCCTCCTTGACTTCAACAGCCATTTTTCCGTCGCGCATAAAAGCCTCAACCGGGACCTGCTGTATCCATTCCTCATTACGCTGACCGAAGGCTACCTCCGGAGGCAGAGTGACCGAAAAACGATCACCTTTCCCAAGACCCTTGATTGTGGCAATCAGGCCCGGGATGACCTCATTGCTGACACCATACACCATCACGTCAGGTGCAGATGGCTTTGCTTCAAAAAGGATTTCTCCTGTATCAGCATCTTTAACTGTGTATGCAAAAGCGACGAATTTGCCATCGTCGATAATATCTTTATTTTCTTCCATAGTCTTTTACTTAATGTATAATGCATAATTCATAATGCATAAATTTCTTATCTGATAATATAACGCTTTGGGGGCATTATAAGATTTATAATTTCTTATAAAATTATGAATTGAATTTCGGGGCTCTAATTTGCAGGGATATCGTCGGGGTCTTCCTCTGCGGGAATATCATCCGGATCTTCTTCCGCGGGGAGATCATCAAGATCCTCTTCAGAGACAGAAATAATCTCATCAGCTGAATCTTCCACAGGCTCATCCAGCAATTCTTCATCATCGTCGCCATCCTCCGGATGTTTAAGCTCGTATTGCTGATGAATTTGTCTGACATCGAAGAAGAATCCTTTTTGGACTTTGTCGCGAAGACGCTGAGCCGTCTCCTCTTCAGGCTCCACCATCAGATAATCGAAACCCGGCTCTATTAATTCAGCATCTACAGCATGATAGCCCATGAGCTGAACCATGTCGTATTCATGAGCCGGATATATTACAAACCATGCATTTTCTTCATTCTCTCCGGTACCAGTGCTCTTAATAGCCCCCAGGAGATGCTCCAGACGATATTCCCATATTTTAGCACTCATATCTTTACGGCGCTCTTTGAGGACATGAACGAGAAACGACATCTGTCGAAGATCAAATGGATTGTCGAGCAAAGTCAACTCAGCATACTTCCGGATAGTATCTATTTCCTCTTTGGTATGCGATGTCTTATTGCGGTAGGCATCTGTCACACTGGAATATGTAGATTCCCTATAAGGATCATAGTCTTCTTGAAACATATATCCAAGATATAAATGACGAAACTCATCGGCAGTCATAGTAGTATCATTGCGATTGAATTTCTTCATCAGCTTAGGGAAATACATTGGATTAGAAGGATCAAGAGTAGCCACACGAATAGCCTCAAGATCCGGACGCTCCACAGTCACTTGACGCTTAGACGACTTTTTGGGCTTCACATTAGGGCCTTGAGAATCAGGATTCACATCAGCAGCCGTCAGTGCCCAATTAGCACCTCCAGACGATGTAGCAGTTCGTCTTCTGCCTGAAGACTTGCTTTTCCTGCTTTTTGAAGTCTTCTTTTTTGAAGAAGCCGAGGTAGTCTTTTTTGTCGTTCTGCGCTTGGTAGTAGCAGTTGTCTTAGTCTTTGAACTCTTCTTTTTAGCAGCTTCAGCCACATTAGGCACAGCAAGCGACATAAAGAAAATCATGACGAGCATCCACAAAAAAGCGCGCCAACCACTTCTGACTAAACAGTCACGTTGAATTACATTTGTATTTGTATAGGTAGTAGAATTCGACTCCTTCATATTTTCCAAAAAAGGGACTTTGATACCCTCCCCCTATAATGATAACGAGTAATTATTGAATTTGTTGTTCGTTAGATGTCTCCCTTTTTTTGATTTCGGGATACTCAATGCGAGAATGATATATAGTGGCAAGTCTCTTTTTAAAAGTATCCTTAATCACATTAATATCCCTGAAGTTGATAGGAGAGTCACTATAGAGTCCATCAGCCATTTGAGAATCTATAATCTTATCGACCAGAGCATTTATTGACTGCGGGCTATAGTCTTTAAGAGAGCGGGATGCAGCCTCAATGGCGTCTGCCATCATCAATATAGTAGTCTCTTTACTTCGTGGATTGGGCCCCGGATATTGGAAATCAGATTTTTCAACGATGCCATCCTGACTTTGATTGACAGCAGTATTATAGAAATACTTCGCCACCCCTTTACCATGATGCTCAGTTATAAAGTCTTTTATGACTTGCGGAAGTTTCTCGCGCGAAGCCATTGCCAGACCCTCAGTGACATGGCTGATTATCTTGCGTGCGCTTGTCTCAGGATCAAGGCCAGCATGAGGATTCACACCATGTTGATTTTCCGTAAAGAATATCGGAGACTCACTTTTACCGATATCATGATACAAAGCACCGGTCCTGACAAGAGTAGTGTTAGCACCAATTGCCCGAGCCGCCTCAGCGGCAAGTGTGGAAACCTGCATAGAGTGTTGGAAAGTACCAGGCGCCACCTCGGCAAGATTACGCAAAATAGGACTATTGATGTCGCTAAGTTCGACAAGAGTCACAGTAGAAGTAAAGCCGAAAATTTTCTCGACAACAAGAATTAAAAGATATGCAAAGGAAAGGAGCACGCAGTTTATACCGAAAACGCCTACCATTCTCCACGAAAATGCAGTGATCGTTCCCTCCGAAAGGGTAAGCATCATGGCATAGCATACGATATATAAGACAAAAGTAATAAGAGCAGTTCGCAAGAGCTGGCTTCGTCTTGACAGGTGATGAATGCTCAGTGTCGCACTGATGCCTACTACAAACTGTATGACCACGAACTGGAACTGAAATGGCGCAGCCAAAGCAGTCATGAGAATACAAATGATATGAGAAAAAATTGCGGTACGTGCATCCGTAAAGACTGTAATGATAATAGGGACACCCGCAAACGGAATCAAGTAGAGTCCACTATTGAACATTTCAGAAGTTTCTATGGCTATGACAACAAAGAACGTGATTAATACGACAATGAAGGTCACGATCTTGAAGTCATCAAAAATTTCCTTTCTATAAAGCGCAAGGAAAAGATATAGAAGAGAAAAAAGGATAACAATGTAGATAGCTTGGGCAGTCGTGAAAAACTTCTTTGACATAGTTTTCGACTCAATCCTATCCAGCATATCTATATAATTATTTAGATTAGTGTATATCTGAGCGTCGATAATGTCGCCCCTATCCACAATCCTTTGCCCCTTCTTTATCACGCCAAGAGCAGAGTTGACGTTAAGATATTCCTGATCGCGAAATCTGGAGTCGGAGACAGAGTCAATCACAATATTCGGTGTCAGACTTGCATTAAGAGCTTTCGCCACGTCAGCACTGAGTTTAGCCTCATGAGTAGCAGTAGACTTAGCTGCCATATAAGCAGAGTCTACAGCCTTGTAGGCCATATTGGGCGACATCATACCTGAAGCGTCGATGACCTTAACAGCATTCATATCTTCCGACTCATCGCTCATCCTTAAATTTGAATGAGCGAAAGTGTGGATCCTGTCATATAGTTCGGCACTGACCACTCCCCTACCATAGACTTCAGATAGTTTTTTCCCGAGAAAAGCAGCATCAGATGGACTCACATAATTACCAATGATTTTAACAAATCTATCGACACTTCGTGCTGCCCCTCTATAGTCGCGAACGACAAAAGGGACAAACGCCTTGTCAATGCTATCGCGCATCAGCTGCGCAGAAACTGAGTCACGCATGATTGGAGTATCGAACTCAGCAGTGAGCAGAGGGTAGCGCCAAGGCTGATTGAGCTCATAACTAAAATTCTGATGGTCGCTCTTCATCAGAAGAAGAAGAACAATCACCGAGGCCGTGAGAGCCACAGATATCTTAAGTATCGTAGCGTTAGAAATCAGATCGTTAATTTTCATAATCTTGACTTTATGATATTACGGGCATGTGCTGTGACACACTGAGTGAGCCATTTTTCTTCCGGAGAGACGCATTTCACAGTAATAATTTCCACCAAATCTCCACTTTCAAGAGAATGATCAGGATTGACCAGACGACGATTAATTTTCCCCCCTATACAATGGTCGCCAAGATTTTCATCTACAGCGTAAGCCATATCGAGTACAGTTGCTCCTGCAGGAAGACCAACGAGATCCCCTGCAGGAGTAAAAACATAAATCTGCTCAGCAAAAATATTGAAGCGTAGAGTATCAAGGAAATCGACAGCATTCGGCTCCGGATTCGCAAGAATCTCCTTAACAGAATTCACAAGATTATCCAGACGCTCGGTATCAGTCTGCACACCATCCTTGTATTTCCAGTGAGCAGCATAACCAAGTTCGGCGATATCATCCATTTTTCGGCTTCGAATCTGCACCTCGGTCCATCTTCCTGAAGCATCGCGCAAAGTGAGATGCAATGCCCTATAGCCATTATCTTTAGGCGTACGAAGCCAATCGCGAGTACGGTCAGGGTGCACAGAATGGTTTTCTTCAAGAATTTCAGCTATACGTCGAGCAATGGGTTCCTCTAACGAATCATCGTCGTTTTCATAGATTACCCTGACAGCATAGACATCATAGACTTCTTCAAAAGGAATCCCCTTTTTCTGCATCTTACGAAAAATAGAATTGACACTTTTCACCCTTGCTTTGATCTCACATTTGAATCCCTCTTCAGTCAGCCGCCTTCGAAGTGGCTCTACGAAAGAGTCCACAATTCTCTGGCGTTGATCATCAGACTGCTCAAGCTTCTTGCAAATAAAGTCATAGTTTTCGGGATCTTCACAACGAAAAGCAAGATCTTCAAACTCAGTTTTCATCGAGAAAAGCCCAAGACGCTCAGCCAAAGGGGCATAAACATAAAGGGATTCGCGAGCCACCCTTCGACGGCGTTCCGGACGCTGAGTTGATATATTTCGGAGATTGTGCATCCGATCTGCCATCTTGACGAGAATGACACGGACATCAGTACTCATCGACATCATCATATCCCGAAGCTTTAGAGCCTGTGTCTCAGCGGCATGCCCGAAGATACCTCCGGAAAGTTTGTTGATACCAGCCACAATAGAAGATATCTGTGTGCCAAAATTAGCCTCAATATCCTCAATACTCCGATCGGAATGCTCCACAATATCATGCAGAAGCGCGCATACAATAGTGGTGGAGCCCAAACCTAACTCCCGACTACAAATTAAAGCGACTGCCAAAGCATGAAGAATATATGGGCTACCGTCATTGCGACGGCACCCCTGATGCGCCATGCGGGCAAAGCGAAAAGCTTTGCCCACAAGTTCCACTTTCCTACGATGCCGGCTATCGACATATGAGCGAATAAGCTCATCATAGGCAAGATCTATTTTCCTTTCTTCATCCGGGTTAAAAGCCCTTGATGTCGATTCTTTCATATCATATCAGCTGAACTTAACGCTTGATAAACTTCTTTCCTGCGCGGATGTATATTCCAGCTTCAAGACCAGCGAGGTCGGAGAGGGATGCATTGCGCATCACCACTCGACCGGTAAGGTCGTAGACATCAGCGACAGTTACATCATCAATATTGATTCCATCCACCGCAGCTATGACATTATCAGCCACAACAGCATTTATGTACTCTCCGGTATTGGCATCAATGAGCATAAGGCACACCTTAGTATTGTTGATATCAGACACTCCTGAAGGAAGATCGAAATCGAAAGTGAAGTCAATAGCTTCGCCAGCCTTTATCTCAGATGGAATATAGCCACCCTTGCCATTGAATCCAGAATAGACTCCAGCAGTCTCAATGGCACTTGTGCCTATCACCACATCATCGTAATACCACAATACAGTAGACTTGCCATAAATGCCGTCCTTACCCCATTCTCCAAGACCAGGAGCTTCAGTGGTATATAGACCGTTGGTCTGGAATCCCATTATATCGTCTTCCATCAAGATACCGAATACATTTATATTAGCATTCGAACGATCAATAGCAGAGACCACAGACACATCGACAGACACTTTATTCTCACCCTTGTCAATGCTGGCAGCCTTGACATTTATGTCGGCAACCGCCATATTGCCGAGTTCTTCTTCAACTTTTTGGAGCCAAGTGAGACCATCAGGAGCTGTAAATAAATAGTCAACCTTATCATTATACATAGGAGCTGAAATATCACCACGTGCCACACGGCCTGAAGGGGCAGCATTTAATCCGAGGAATGCAGTATATCCAGCCTGCTCGGCACCACCTAATTTGTCGCCTGTATAGCTATGTATAGCAACAGGAATAAATAGATCGTCGTAGATTTCCTGCAGATATTCAATAGCAATTATACCCTGCGGACAGAACTGGCATGTAGTACCGGTCATTTCCTCAAGCACAACTCTCTTCGTGGTGGCGAAAAGAAGATTGCTGATATCATACTTCATATCTATAGCATCCTCACCTGTAGTGAATTTAATGAGGAATGAATTGACAGCTCCCTTCTCAAGAGCAACCGGCTTTTCGAAAGAGAACGTACACATCTCGCCTTTTTCGAGATTCTCATCGGAATAAATAGTCTCAATTAAATTACCCTCAGCATCCGAAAGAGTCAACTGATAACCATCAATACCAAATTCTTTCATAACCTTCAGACGCCCTCTGATACGAACTTCCTCTTCGTCAACTACAGCCTGAGGAGTATCCATACTCAACACAACAGCCACGTCGCGGCTCACTACAACATCGTCGACAAATATTGCAGACTGATTCTGATTGTCGTTGACAAAAGCAATATAGATGAACTTGCCGGCATATTTAGAGAGATCGACTGTATTTTCAGTCCAATCGTCGGCAAAGAGTTCCTCGCTCTTGCCCGGGTTCTGCTTTTGATTGTAGACAAGGTCGCCATTGTAGCGGATTTTGTCGACAACATTCTTGGTCAGAATAGTCACTACATCCTCGCTTGCCCATACATAAACCTTAAGAATATCGTTTTTGGAGTTCTTATAGCTTTGCGACTTGAAAGTCAGCATAGCCTTATCATCCGGAATATAGAGCTGAGGAGTGACCATCCAGTCGTCAGACTTGCCAGCTGGATCATAGCTTGAGTGAGAAGCAGCTACGAAGTCGATATTTTCGGGATCATCATAAACAGGAATCCAAGGACAATTCTCGGCTTCAAAACCCCAGTCTTTCATGTCTTCAGTAGGAGTATTATTGTCACCCTCAAAAAGAAGCATATTTGCTACTCCGGTAGTGAAATCCTCACGGAAGATAGTGTTTGAAGTGGGATCTATCTCCGGCACATAGCTGCCATGGTACGTGATAGAGAAAGCCTCGTTGGGACCAGCACCGGAAAGGTCAGCTACAGTCCCAGCACCAAAGTCGATACGATAGTCAGTGCCATCTGCGAGACGCTGCTCAGTGACGGGATAAATCATCACCTGATTGTAGCTTATAGAAGCACTGAGAGCATAAAGGAATTCCTCTACACCATCTTTAATCTGAACAAGACGAATATCAGGATTCTCGCCAACACTTAGCGGAGCGTTGAAAGTCACCATCACAGGATTAGTAGTGAAATTGATGCGTGACACGCTTGCGCCATTGTCGGGAGCAAAAGCAACAGGTTTCACAGGACCATCCTCACGGCCCTTATATTTGACAACAATTTCCTTATTAACGCGTTCAGGATCGCCGGAAATGCATATTGAAGATGCCGGAATCTTTACAGAATAAGATTTTTCTGGCTCAAGAGTATAATTGCGGAAGATCACTTCCACTCTCCTATTATTATCCGCCTGAACAGCAAAATTGATCGAATTTCTAACTACATTACCTTCAGAGTCGAGAAGCTGAACACAAGTTTTTTCACCTGTCACATCAACCGGGCGCCCCATATCCAGGACAATTTTCTGGAGCATTGAAAACTCTGCACCATCCATCGGAGAGACCTTATAGTCGCCAAGAAGGTCAACATCCTGGCAAATCTCAGAGAGAGGACGAGGAAGAGAAATAATATACGCATAGCCTTGAGCATAATCGCAAGCAAGAATTTTGAGATTATCAGCAGAAACGGACATAACAGTACCAGAAAGACCAATATCATCTTTGGTGATATTGTTCATCCAATCAATACCATAGACCTGCTTAATGACAGACTTCCAATCATACCAATAGTTGCCAACTTTTGCAGCCCAGTTGCGTATAGGCGTAGAAATAGGAGTTGAACCATATATCACGCCGTCCGAACCTATTGCCCATACACCATATCCATCACCGTCGCCATGAAGATCAAAGTTTTCAGGATCAGAGACAGAGCAAGTGAAAGGAACAGAAGCTTCAGAAACCGTCATACATAAGCCACCAATACGTGAGCCATCGGCAGAAAGCACACAATCGCCGACACCGACTATTTCATCATTGAGAGCAGTCAAACGACCATTCTCATACTTCATGCCAATAGGATACCATTTGGCTTCATCGCGACGGTAAATAAATTCCCATGAAGCATCAGGGAAAGCAAAATCGACAGTTCCGATAATTGTATTTGCATCCGGAGAGATTCCTGTCAGGCGGACATTAAGATCAGTATCAGTCCACTCTGCAGGATCACCACCCTGCTCTATCATATCCTTATAGCGAGGATTAGACGCAATCATTCCGGGAAGTTCTATAAGCTGTTGGGTTTCAAGATCCCACATACAAGGATACTCATGAAACAACTCTATGCTTACGCGACCAACGGCATATTTGCCATCTGGAGTGATGCCCGACACAGTACCACCATCGTATCTGCCCGCAGGCCTCGGAAGAGATGTCCATCCTTTACCTTCCTTCCAAACCGCAGGATAGCCATAATAATTACCAACAACAGTCTTACCATCGTTGCTGACACAAGTAGCCCCCATTGGAGTCTGCTGCAGGCCCTGTGACTCATCAAAAAGTTCTGTCACCTCACCTGAAGTCGCATTGACAATTCTCGGGAACGCCGTATAAGCACTGTTGCCAGGATTAGCAACATCGCCAACCGCCCAAAGGCCATTGGCAGACATAGAGTTTAAAGAGCCTCCATAAAGGGGCTGCACGGATAATATTTTGGGGGCATCTTCAGCCGCCATCGAAAAAGCAACTGCCGTCATAATGCCCATAAATGCAGTCTTCATTTTAAAAATCTGTTTCATATATTGTAAGGTTGTTTTGTTATTGGTTCCGGAGAGGAGTTTCACGTCCTCCCCGGATATAAAAAGTCTAAATATAGAATAGATTATCTAACGACCATTTTCTTTCCGCCAACTACATATATACCCTTAGAAAGAGCCTTGAGTTCAGCAGCAGAAGCATTCCGGAGCACGAGGCGACCCTGAACGTCGTAGACATCACAATTGATAGCACCAGCTACAGACATAACGCCTGATCCATTGCCTACAGTATAATTGAGGCGAATTTCAGGATTGCAGATACCCCCTTTGCCTTCAGAGCTGAGGAATGCATCGTCACCAATCATACGAGCCGGAATTACAAATACGTAATTGCCATCTTCAGTGACAGGCTGACTGAATGTTGCATTGATAAGCAAATCATCATCCCAGTCAAAGAGCACAAATGCAGTTGCCACAATACCTTCAGTTGAACCTACAGCATCTGCTTTGTAAAGGTAAGCGTCAAAACCACTGCAAACCGGCACATCCGGGAACCAAAGTCTAATCACTTCGAGAGAATTAACAGTCGAGCCAGATTCCGGATCTACGGAAGTATAATTGAACACTTCCTGCTCTGCCGGATTAACAGGCACGTCAGAACCCTGAGGATCTACAGTGTAATAGAGACGGTATTCAGGATTGCAAAGACCATCCTTTCCATCAGATTCGTAGTAATCACCGTTGATGATAACATGATTTGGAATTACCACCTCATATTTTCCAGCTTCTACAACCGGCTCATCAAGAACCACAACGATGCGGTTAGTATCGGTAAAGTCTGTTCTTCCGACACCAGTAGTGACGAGGCTACGAGCTACAGTGTAGACATTTACCACAAAGTCATCGCAAGCGACATCTTCACCGAAAGTAAGCACAATAGTATCAAGAGACTCAACTTTAGATCCCATTTCAGGATTTACGCTGATATATTGGAGTTCTTCTTTAGCACCCACACCAGGCTGATCAGATCCATTAGGATCAACTGTGTATGTAAGGCGGATCTCAGGATTGCAGACACCTTTCTTTCCATCGCTTTCAAAGAACTCATTTGAACAGATGGCACCTCTTGGAATCACAATTTCGTACTCACCAGCCTCAGTCACAGGATCGATAAGTTCGATGAGAATGAGATTCTCGACATCGAAGTCATATAGTACCTGAGCGTCAGAAACTATAGAATGGTCAGCCTTATTATAAACTACAGCATCCTTACCCATAGTGTTGACCATTTCAGGATACCAGAGTTGTATAACATCAAGAGATGTCACAGTGGCACCATCTTCAGGGCTCATGTTTGTATAATGGAATACTTCCTGCTCTGCAGGATCAACAACGGGATCGTCGGGAGTGTCGTCGGCATTGCCAGTAATAGAGAAGCCTGAATATATGCTACGGCTATTGACAGCAGAGAACTCTTCACCAAACACAAAGCATCCGGGGCTAAAATAAATGGTGTATATACCTTCTGCCACGAGGTCAAGAGGCATAACGTTCCAATTATTGTCCATTATTTTTGTGAAACGGAATTCTGTAGCGGCAGCCTCCTGATTTTCAGCCTGTTCATAAACGAGAGTACCAATAATCTCACTACGAACAGGATTAGTAATGTAAGCCTCACCTACCCAAGACCAAGTCATAGTCTCTCCGCTTTCAGACTTCACTACAACTTCAGAAAGACGGTCGAGAGTGGCACCTCTTTCAGGAGAAACGACTACGATGCCCTTAGCACCGAGATCGCATTGCCATTCACCCATGAAACAAGAATTGCCCTCTTCGCCGAAATCACCCTTCAGCTGATAGCCGTCCATATCACGAGCATATACAGCAATAGTAAGAATCGCATCGACCGAATTCACATAAGAATCGTCGGAAAGATCAAGCGTCCATACGGTCTTATCTGCATTGGAAGAAAGGCATGTCTGAGTATAGACGTTATTTCCATTCTGCCCGAGAGGAGTAAGAGCCTGATAAACGTTTACAGGACCTGAGAATGTATAAGTAAATACAGCTTGAGAAGGTTCGCTTATTGTAATGGAATAAGGAGCGGGCTCAATGCTGAGCAGAGTCTCTGAAGAATATTTGTATCCTTCTACCTTACCGGTAAATTTATAACTTTTTCTTGCTACGACTGGAGTAGGAATACCATCAGAGTTATGATCATCTGTACCATTATAGAAAACGAATTCAGCAGTATATTCACGATCATCATAGAACTTATATGTATTTGCTACTTCAAAAACAATCTCAGATGCTATGCCAAGACCGCGGCCAGTACTGAAATTATTGGCATTAACAAGATATTCTTCTGCTACCGGATCATAGATTTGAAGAGTTACATATCCAATGGCATCGTTGTGATTAGTATTTATTGAAATTTTCTGGTCAGACCAAAGACCTTGTGGCATAGAGAAATCTGGAGAAATTGAAAGCACCTCAAAGTCTGAGAACATACCGGTTGCCAACTCAGGTATTTCCACAGTAAAGTAGAGCTCTTTCTCATCACTCTTCTCGCCGGCAGCATTCGTGAGTAGACCTTCAGGCAGCTTAAGAATGTATTCTCCATTCATCTTAAAGTCAGCGAAATCAAAAGAGTATACAAACTGATCCCAACTTGCATCAGTTTCAGGAGATATTCTGCCGACAATTTCATTCTCATCTTCATCAATCCATATTGGCATTACGTCGGTAGTCTGGTAGCCAGCGCCCCAATCATTAGTGCCGAATCGAAGAGTCTCAAGCTGATAGGCTTGAGTCACATCCAAACTCGGGTTTGGCTGAGTGACAGCAGGAGTCCACTCGAAAGCGGACGCACTTGTGGCTGTAGCTACAAGAGCTGAAGCGACAAGTAAATGTCTAAAATTCATAGGCGATTATTTTAAATATTAAATATTAAGTAGCTCACAAAAATTAAACGATATATGTTAACTCAAGCAGCTTGAAAGATC